>JBDSGZ010000204.1:0-4491 GCA_039918735.1 Ginsengibacter sp. | reverse complement strand
CCAGTTCCAATCAGAACGTATGGAATATTCGCTGGCGGAATTTCTCTGTGCTCAAGGTGCACTCTTCGGCGCTTAAGAACTATCGCTCCTGCTAGTGCCGCGCATCCTGCAGAAATATGTACTACAGTTCCGCCTGCAAAATCAAGAACTCCCATTTTAAATAAAAAGCCTTCGGGATGCCAGGTCCAGTGTGCAATTGGCGCATAAACAAGAAGGCCGAACATGACGATAAAGAGAATATAAGAAGTGAAGCGTATTCTTTCTGCAACAGCTCCTACCACAAGACTTGGAGTGATGATTGCAAACATGAGCTGAAACAACGCGAATAAGGTCAAGGGAATAGTTGGTGCCAAACTCCATGGAGCACCTGAACTGACGCCTTTAAAAAAAAGATGAGTTAAAGGATTTCCTATAAATCCTCCAAGAGAATCTCCGAAGCAGAGACTAAAACCAACGACTACCCAAAGTATGCTGATGATTCCAGCAGCTACAAAACTCTTAATCATCGTAGACAGCACGTTTTTTCTGTGAACCATACCACCGTAAAAGAAGGCGAGACCCGGAGTCATTAAAAACACAAGTGCCGTCGCAACTATGATCCAAGTAATATCGGCAGCATTATAGGTCCCCTTATCACTGAAGTGTGGTAGTGTAGGCACAAACATCGCGAGAACAGCAAATGCCATCAAAACGATAAATGGAACAGCTCTTCCTGGAGTAATTCTTTTTAGCATATTTAATTTTTTTGCCAAATATATACTCTAATAGGAATTTATTTTATTTATAAGATATATAGTTTTTTTAATAATATAATGTTCAATTAATATAATTAGTTGATTATCAGTATCAATTAAAACATATGATCAACTATATATATACGATGTTAATAACTTTTATAATATTTATTTTAATATAATATAATGATTGGGCAATAAAAAAACCTGCACCAGCAGGTTGATAAGGTATCAGAAATTGTAAAATATTACAATTCTTGCAAAATATTCTGGTCTTTTGATTCTAAAAGAGAATAACCCATCAGAAATTCATCTACCTTTTTTGCGCATTCTCTTCCTTCTGAAATCGCCCACACGACAAGAGATTGCCCACGACGCATGTCTCCTGCTGTAAAGACTTTAGAAATATTTGTCTGGTAATTTTTTTCAGAGGCTCTTACATTACCTCTTTCATCGAGTTCCACGCCAAGTTGAGATATCAGGCCGTCATGCTGGGGATGAACGAAGCCCATTGCAAGCAATGCTAACTGACAAGGAATCTCCGTTTCACTTCCCGCTATTTCCTCGTACCTTGCTGGCTTGCTCTCTTCGGAAAATTTCCATTCAAGATCCACAATCCGCAGTGCTTTCAAATTCCCATTTTCATCACCTACAAACTCTTTCGTAGCAATCGCCCAATGCCTTTGCACGCCCTCTTCATGAGAACTGGTTGTTTTCAAAATCATCGGATAGGTCGGCCATGGCATATACAAGTTCCGGCTTTCAGGAGGCTTGGGCAGGAGTTCAAACTGAGTAACAGATACAGCGTTCTGGCGATTAGACGTTCCCACGCAATCGCTTCCTGTGTCTCCACCTCCAATAACAATAACCTCTTTTGCTGTAGCTTTTATTTCCTCTTCTTTCACACTTTTACCTGAAACTCTCCTGTTTTGCTGGACCAAATAATCCATCGCGAAGTGAACACCGTTCAGCTCTCTTCCCGGAATAGAAAGATCTCTCGGTATTGTAGAACCCCCCGCAATTACAATTGCATCATATTCTCTCTCCAGGTCATTAATACTGATATCGACACCCACATTTGCGTTACACACGAAACTAATACCTTCTTCTTCCAATAACTTTACTCTTCGCTCAATTACCCACTTTTCCAATTTAAAATCCGGTATGCCATAGCGCAACAACCCCCCGGGTTCGTCGTCCCGTTCAAAAACCACGATGGTGTGGCCGGCATAATTTAACTGAGCTGCGGCGGCTAAGCCTGCAGGTCCGGAACCGACAATTGCGATTTTTTTACCTGTCGGAAGATTTGGCTTTTTGGGCGTTACAAATCCTTTTTCATAAGCAATTTCAATGATGTGTTTTTCAATTTCCTCGATAGTTATCGCGGGTTGGTTAATTGCTAATACACAGGACGATTCACAGGGTGCCGGACAGATGCGCCCGGTAAACTCTGGAAAATTATTAGTTGATGTAAGGATTTCATATGCCTCCTTCCAGCTTTTTCGATACACAGCATCATTAAACTCTGGAATGATATTTCCAAGAGGGCATCCCTCATGGCAGAATGGGGTACCACAATTCATGCATCTCGCGGCCTGCTGATTCAGCTTTTCATCTGAATACAACTTATCGAATTCATTATAATCCTTTAACCTTTCCTCAGGTGGGCGCTTTTCAGGAAGCTCCCTTGTATATTCTAAAAATCCAGTTATTTTTCCCATCTTCTATTGATGCTTGTTAATTAAAAAGATGATTTAGTATTTGTTTTGACTAAAAAATTTATTGACGAATTTCAGCTTTAATCTTTTTTTCAGTCAACACTTTTTTGAGATCCTTCGGAAACACCTTTATGAAATGCTTCAATTGATTGTCGAAGTCGTTTAACACAAACTTGGCAACAGTACTAGAAGTGTATTTGAAGTGTTTTGTAATCATGTCATTCAACAACCTTTCATCATCCGCATCCAGCATATCCAGGTCTACCATTTCTTGATTGCATGAGCCTTCAAAATTGTGATTTACATCATAAATATATGCTATGCCTCCGCTCATTCCGGCAGCGAAATTCCGCCCGGCCTTTCCCAGGATTACTGCTGTGCCCCCGGTCATATATTCACACCCGTGATCCCCTACTCCCTCCACAACGACCCACGCGCCTGAATTTCGAACACAAAAACGTTCGCCAGCTTTTCCTCTCACATAAGCCTCTCCTGAAGTCGCCCCATACAGGGCAACATTTCCGATAATAATATTGGCTTCTGGAACAAACCCGGCTTCCTTAGATGGGTAAACAATCAATTTGGCACCACTGAGCCCCTTTCCAAAATAGTCATTGGCATCACCCTCTAGTTCAAGGGTCACTCCCTTTGTATTGAAAGCAGCAAAACTTTGTCCCGCCGTTCCAGTGAGCTTAAAGTGAATTGTATCAGGAGGCAATCCGTCGTCCTTATATTTTTTTGTTATCTCATTAGAAAGTATTGCTCCTGTCGCCCGGTCTGTGTTCCTGATATCAAAGGAAGCATGCACCCGTTCCAGGTTTTTTAGTGCGGGTTGCGCAGCTTTCAGTAACTGCCAATCAAGTACATCGCTTAGGCCATGGTCCTGCTCTTCAGAGTTGAATAACCCAGAATTTCCGATTTGAGGCTCTTTATATAAAATGGCAGAAACATCTATGTTTTGGAATTTCCAGTGGTCAATGTTAGCTCGTTTTTCAAGGCAATCAACCTGGCCGACCATTTCGTTTACGGTACGGAATCCCAATTCCGCCATAATCTCCCTTAACTCCTGCGTAAGAAATTTAAAAAGATTTACTACATGATCTGCATTTCCCGTGAAGCGCGATCTCAACTCAGGGTTTTGTGTTGCAACACCTACCGGACATGTATTCAAGTGGCATTTCCTCATCATAATACAACCTTCTACTATAAGCGCAGCAGTCGCGACTCCCCATTCTTCGGCACCCAGTAACGTAGCGATTGCAATATCGCGTCCGGTCTTCAACTGGCCGTCCGTTTGAACTACGACCCTGCTCCGCAATTTATTTTTAACCAGTGTCTGGTGAGTTTCGGCAAGCCCTAATTCCCAAGGCAAACCTGCGTGCTTTATGGAACTCACCGGAGAAGCCCCAGTGCCACCATCGTGTCCCGAAATCAGGATCACATCAGCTTTAGCTTTAGTCACGCCTGCAGCAATCGTTCCTACTCCTGCCTTTGACACTAATTTTACATTGATCCGCGCATCACGATTTGAATTTTTTAAATCAAATATTAATTGAGCTAAATCCTCAATAGAATATATATCGTGATGAGGCGGTGGAGAAATGAGTCCTACTCCGGGGGTTGCGTGACGAACACGTCCAATCCATTCATCCACTTTATAACCTGGTAATTGTCCGCCTTCACCAGGCTTGGCACCCTGTGCCATTTTTATTTGTAATTCTTTCGCCTCAGTAAGATAGCGGCTAGTAACTCCAAAACGGGCCGAAGCGACTTGCTTTATGGCACTGCGCATGGAATCGCCGTTGGGCAGGTCATCATACCTTACTTCATCTTCGCCACCTTCACCTGTATTGCTTTTTCCGCCAAGTCGATTCATCGCAATTGCAAGGGTAGTATGAGCTTCCCAGGAAATGGAACCAAATGACATTGCTCCTGTGGCAAATCGTCTGTAAATGTTTTCAGCAGGCTCCACTTCATCAATGGATATTGAAGGCCTGTCGTGTTTAAACTGAAAGAGACTTCGGAGAGTAGAAGCTTTT
>JBDSGZ010000203.1:0-5813 GCA_039918735.1 Ginsengibacter sp. | reverse complement strand
CGTAGTTGTTGGCAATGGTGTCTTGCTTATCAATCGTAACCGGCGCTTTATCAATTAAGGGAAATAATTTCAGAGATCCGTCGGGCGTTCTCATTTGGATAGCGCCGTGCTGACGGGTGACGGATTCATTGACCACCATTTGCCAGGTGAAAATTTTAAAGGAACTATCGCCAGGCGTTAACTTTGAAATTGTTGTAAGGGAGTCAAAAGGATAGGAGAATGAGTTTTTTATTTTGAGTGCTCTGACAAATATTTTGGTGAACTGGCTGTCTGCTGAAAAGCGATCTGAAGATGTTCTTCCCTGCACAATCTGCAATGCAAAAGTTTTTAGTGAATCTTCTTTTTTCTGAATCTCCTTTTTATCGGCAGCATTTATCTTTTGCGCCTGCAGCCAGGTTGAAAAAAGAAAAAAAACAATCAATAAAAAATGCATTTTTTTCATCAAGAATGTTTGCGCAAATAAAACAGTATTTGGTGATAGTTATTGTTAAGCCGATTATTTTTAACGAAGCTATATAGCCTTGGCAACACTTAGCAGGTCAGAAAATGCCTGGTCAATATCCTCGTGGTTTACATCGACATCCTTTCTCGTTGTCGTCAAAAATAGGTTTAAAGCGACCCCAAGATTTCTTCCAAATTTCATATCGCTAAGCGTGTTGCCTATCATTATGCTTTTCGGAAAGTCCACCTCATGAAAATCTTTTTGTGCCTGCAATCCCATTCCAGGGTTGGGTTTTCGGTTAGGACTTTCCATCTCGGAACAATAGTAGATTTTATCGACCCTGCCACCTTCGAGCAAAATTTCATTCAACATATTATTATGAATTTGCACGAGGTCTTCTTCCCGGGTAAGTCCTTTTGCAACGCCCCGCTGATTGGTGATGATGAAGATTTTTCCAAATTTTTCATTGAAGATTTTCAGTGCTTCTTTCACTCCGTCATAGAATCGAAATTCTTCCCAACTATTGATATATTCCATGTGCTTCTCTTCATTTATTACCCCATCGCGGTCGAGAAATAACGTCCATGATTTATCTATATCTTTTAGCTGAGGCAATTGTCAGATTTTAATGATGAAAGCAAAAACAGTTTTATTTCAACTCTCTTCCGGCTCGTTCGTAGTCTTCCGGAATACCAATATCGATGAAGTATTTATCCTGTATAATGCCGTACAGTTTAGGAGTGTCACCGTACTGAAGGGCTGTGTTGTTTTCAAGATAATCTTTTTCAAA
This sequence comes from Ginsengibacter sp., assembly GCA_039918735.1. Lineage (GTDB taxonomy): Bacteria > Bacteroidota > Bacteroidia > Chitinophagales > Chitinophagaceae > Ginsengibacter. The sequence goes on along the minus strand of JBDSGZ010000203.1, from coordinate 4,581 downwards.
AGAGAATTTATCGGGAAGATTTTCTTTCATGAAATTCACAGCATTCACAGCGTAAACACCGCCGTTTATCAATCCCGATTCATAAAATTTTTTTTCATGAAACGATTTCACAGTATCATCCTCATTCAATGTCACAACACCATAACGATCGAAATTTTGCATGAGTTTTAAACAAAGAGTGCAATTGCTACTTCGACTCAAATGCAGTTCGTAAAGTGAAACGACATCCACTTTAAAAAGTGTGTCGCCATTGCAGACGAGCAAGTTTTTTTCACTCGCATGCTGGCAGGCTAATTTTACCGCGCCGCCGGTTCCCAATGGCTCTGTTTCCACAGAAATTTTGTATTGCAGATTCGAATATTCCGAGCGTAAATACTCTTCGATTGATTCGTGAAGGTAGCCGACGCTAAACAGAAATTTCTGTATTCCACTTTTTTTAAGAAACTCTACCAGGTAATGCAGGAAAGGCTTTCCGTTCACTAATGCCATGCACTTTGGACGATCGGACACAACAGATTGAAGTCTTGTGCCGAGGCCACCTGCGAGGATTACAGCTTCCTTAATCATTGGTTTCTGAAAAATAAATTTCCTCAACCATCTGGCAAATAATGTGGCCAAGGGTAATATGACTTTCCTGGATACGAGGGGTATCTTCTGAAGGAATATTAAGCAGGTGATCAGCGTAAGCTTTTAATTTTCCTCCAGTCGATCCGGTAAAAGCAATCGTGACCATTTGCTTTTCCTTCGCAACTTCAAATGCGTTGACGATATTCTTACTATTGCCTGAAGTACTTAAGCCAATCAAAACGTCTCCGGCATTTCCAATCCCTTTGATCAATCTTGAATAGATCACGTCATAGCTGTAGTCATTTGCTACGGCTGTCAGATAAGAAGTGTTGCAGTGTAACGCCTCAGATGGAAGAGCATCCCGATCGGTATAAAATCTTCCGCTGAACTCGGCTGCGAGGTGTTGGGCATCTGAAGCGCTGCCACCATTTCCACAAAAAAGGACTTTGTTTCCGGACTTAAATGCGGAGACGATTACGTGAACACAATTCTTTACTGTCTGCAGCATTTCTTCATCAGCGAGAATTTGCTTTTTTACATTTATTGAAGCCTGGATAATTTCTTTTATTTTTTCCATTTTCCTGGTTTAGATAATTATGCACACCACGTTTTCAGGCCATGTTTTGTAAAGGTGTAATTCTTTACTTCACCACCGAACTTTTTCAGCGCATCTATTACTTCGTGACGTGAATTTCGCGGACAATAAAAGATCATAAATCCTCCTCCGCCTGCTCCGCTTATTTTGCCTCCAGTAGAGCCTGCTTTTTTTGCTGAATTGTATATTTCTTCGATTCTGTTGTTGCTTATGTTTTGTGCCATCAATCGCTTCTGCTGAAATCCAAAATCAAGAATTTCTCCAAACTCATTCAAACGGCCTTTCAATAAAGCTTCCTTCATCATGTGTGCCTGTTCCTTCAACCGGTGCATTGCCTGGATGCTGTCTTCGTTTTTTTCGTTCACATTTTTCACCTGCTCGTTTATGATCCCTGCACTCTCCCTGCTAGTGTCAGTAAAATACAGAACAAGATTATTTTCTAATTCATGAAGATATTCTGCTTTTATCCTCAATGGATTTACGATGACCTGGTCGTTAGCGTAAAATTCCATATAGTTCACTCCTCCAAACATCGCAGCATACTGGTCTTGTTTACCGCCTGTGAGTTTCAGGTCTTCTCTTTCTATTTGGTAAGCGTAATGAGCAATGTCGTAGTCGCCCAAGGGAAGATTAAGCCATTCAACAAATGCGCCGATTATCGCCACCACCAAGGTAGACGAAGTGCCGAGTCCTGAACCCGCAGGGACGTCAACAAAGGTTGATAATTCAAAGCCCGTTGTCGGCAAAGAGAAATCTTTATGTATGCGATTGTAAACGCCTTTTAGCAAGTCCAACTTTCCATCAATAGGAAGTTGTGATTCCCATTCAAATCGTTGTTCCTCCTTTCTGTCAAGCGCTCTTACGACAATCGCATTTTCACCTATGGGTTCAATATTTGCATAAGCAAAAAGCGATACAGTTGCATTCAAAATCGCGCCACCAAACTTATCGCTGTATGGGCTTACATCCGTACCTCCTCCGGCAAGACCAATTCGCAACGGAGCTTTACTTCGGTAGATCATTTTTCTGAGGAAGGGTTTGATGAGTTTTTTCGCGATGCATGAGGAATAAATAGATTTTCTGCACGATTTCTATTTTTAGAAAATTTGCAGTGTTGCTAAATTACATACAAAAATTATTATGAAGCGAGCTTTAGTATCTGCATAACCATTGCCTTCCAGCTATACTTTTTCTTCTCTTCACGAAGATTAGCCAGGAAGAATTCTTCGCCTAATTCAAAATATTCTTTGATACCCACAGCAAGACTCTCTGGATTGGGTTGAGCAACGAATCCGACTTTTTTGTGGGGAACGAGTGACGCGAGTCCACCCACATTTGTTACAATCATTGGTTTTTCAAAGTGATAGGCGAGAGGAGTAACGCCACTTTGAGTTGCCTGCCTGTAGGGTTGTATCACACAATCTGCGGCACATAAATAATATTTGACTTCATTGTCAGGTATAAATTGAGTCTTTGCAATGATATCATCTGATATAATAGGATCGTTCATGAGCTCCTGGTATTTTTTTTCATCCTCGTAAAACTCTCCTGCAATCATCAATCTCAGATGTTCTATAGAAAATTTAGTCTTCACAATTTTCATCGCTTCGAGTAGAATGTCAAGTCCCTTATATTTTCTTATGAAACCGAAGAACAATAGAATTCTATCATCCATTTGCAATCCTAATTTTTCCCTTGCATCTTTTTTTGTAACAATTTCTCCAAAGTTGTCGTATAGTGGATGCGGAACAAATTTAGCGGGCTTGTCTTTCGCGAAAGTCGTGAGATCCGAAAGCACCTTTTCACTCATGGTGATAAAAGCATCTATGGGTTTCAAAAAATATTTCGTGAAGACTTTATCCCCGGGCCTTTTTTCATGAGGTAAAATATTATCTGCAATGCAGATGATTTTTGTGTACCTGTTCTTTTTTACTCTTCTTAGAATAGTGCCCAGGCATGGTCCAAGAAAGGGCAGCCAATATCGAACTACGATAATCGCCGGCTTACGCCTTCTTAGGTCGTTGCCAACTTTTATCCAGTTTAAAGGGTTGACAGAATTTATCTTAACCTCGATCGGAATATCCAGTGGCGGTGGCTGATCGGAATACTGGGTAGTGCCGGGAAATAGAAAAGAAGGATATTGAAGAGAGAAAGTGTAGATAGTTGTTTGATAACCTTCTCCGATAAATTCTTTCGCAAGCCTTTCATCATAAGCGGCAAGACCTCCCCGAAGCGGGTGTGCGGGGCCGATTATAATAACTTCTTTTGAATTTTGTTTTGTGGATCCCAATAATAAATTCTTTTAGGATAAATAATGGAAGCAAAAAAGTATTTAGGAAATCAGTTCAACCTGTCTTCGATTAAATAATTATTTCTTTCCGGGCCATTTCTTGAAATCAGTTCACCGAGAAACCCTGAAAGAAATAATTGTGTTCCAATAATCATGGCAAGGATAGCAAAGAAAAACAGGGGGCGTTGCGTTAATCCGGTTTGATCAAAAAAGAACTTTGCTATGGTGAGATAGAGAAACACAATGAAACCAAATAAAAAACAAAGAGTTCCCCACAATCCAAAAAAATGCATTGGGTTCTTTCTGAATTTCCCCACAAACACGATGGACATCAAATCGAGAAAACCATTTACAAACCTGTTCCATCCAAATTTAGTGACACCGTATTTTCTGGGTCTGTGCTCCACTACTTTTTCACCAAAGTTTTTAAAACCTGCCCACTTCGCAAGCAACGGAATATAGCGGTGCATCTCTCCATAAACTTCGATGCTTTTTACTACTTTGTTTTTATATGCTTTCAGGCCACAGTTAAAATCGTGAAGATAAATTCCGCTGGTGCGGCGGGTGGCTGCATTGAATAATTTCGAGGGAATATTCTTGGTTAATTTCCTGTCGTATCTTTTCTTTTTCCATCCGCTCACAATATCAAAATTCTCTTCGAGAACCATTCTTCGCATCTCAGGTATTTCATTCGGGCTATCCTGCAGATCGGCGTCCATCGTAATTACGACTTCGCCTTTCGCGAGTTTGAAACCTTCATTGAGCGCGGCGCTCTTTCCATAATTCCTTTGAAACTTTATTCCCTTTACGTGGCTATTTTTTTTACCGAGATCCTGGATAACATTCCATGATGCATCATCACTTCCATCATCCACCATGATAATTTCATAGGAGAAATTATTTTTTTCCATGACCTCTGTTATCCATGCTTCGAGTTCGGGCAATGACTCTGCCTCATTTAAAAGAGGGATTACAACGGAGATGTTCATCAGGGCATTGTTTGATTAGTATCTCCCGGGAAACGGTTAGGATCTTTTTTAGTGATGGCGGCACCTACCAGCGAAGATAATGAGCCGAAGATCAAATAAACGACAAGTGACCCCCCGATTACAAACACCATGAAGAATTT
>JBDSGZ010000202.1:0-3863 GCA_039918735.1 Ginsengibacter sp. | reverse complement strand
CGAACCATTAAAACCCTGCCGCTTGTCTTTTTTCAAAATAATGTTGATGATTCCCGTATTGCCTTCAGCTTCGTAGCGTGCAGATGGGTTGGTAATAATTTCCACCTTGTCGATCAGGCCAGCAGGTAATTGTTGTAAGCCGCCTGATCCCTTAAAACTGACCAAGCCTGATGGCTTTCCGTCAACCAGGATACGAACGTTGTCGCTGCCACGAAGTTTTACATTTCCTTCGCCATCCACTGAAACAGAAGGAATATTTGTAAGGATATCCGATGCTGAACCTCCGGCGTTAGCAAGGTCTTTCCCGACGGTAAAAATTCTTTTATCCAGCTCAAGTTGCATAAAGCTTTTCTCCACCTGCACTGTTACTTCACTAAGAACTGTTGCGGAGGAAACAAGCCTGATGGTGCCAAGGTTGACCTGCGGCTGAGAAGCTGACAGGACAAATTCGTGGGTGTTAAACGAGACATATCCCGTGTGCTCAATCACTGAAAAGTAATGTCCTGAAGTCAATTGCACTGTAAAGTTTCCGTCATCTGATGCGGTGCTTCCCTTGATCCATTTCTTTGACCCGAATTCATAGAGTTGAATAGTTGTTGCCGGTAATGGCCTATCGGAAATTGAGTCAAGGATTTTGCCTTTGACAGTGGCGATTGACTGACCGAATGTTTCACTTTTAAAGAGAAAAATTCCAAGGACTAAGATGCAAATTTTACACAAAAAAAAGAGGTTGATGGAGTATTTCATTGTGTGCAAATATAGGTCGCGTGCGGATTAATTATACTTATAGAAATGGTTAGTTCCAGAAATGTTATGCATAAGTATTTCAATAAAGATAAGTTCCTACAGAGGCAGTCCCTCGAGGGCGTTGAGCATTAGTTTATCGTCTTCTCTTTTTTTTGAAAAATAGAAACGAGATTAAAACAAGAATCAGGAGGAGCAAGCCATACAATACAACACTCCATAAAAATTTGCCGCTTGTCCCCGGCAAAATTTTTTCCTGGACCCTGCTCATTAAAGTATTATTTCCAGCAATAATCGTAGGCAATATTTTATTGTTATCGTCGGGACCGCTGTAGATCAGTTTTACTCCCCAATCCATGTCATCTGGTAACTCAGGTAGTTTGATAATCCCGGTATTGTCAGCAGCTAAAGATCCTCCATTAAAATCTTTCCATAATCCATTCCTCGGATTAAACCATTTAGCTTCATAAAATGCGTTCAGACGTGCGCCTCTTACTTCAGCCTTTGGGCATCCCTTTTCAAAATATAGAAGAAAAATATTTTTATCCGGAGTTCGGGCACAATAGGCCCATCCTTCATAACTAAGTATATCATGTGTCTTATTAGGCGATACAAGGTCTGGCAATGGAACCAGCTCCTGGTAGCGTTTGCCAATGGAAAATGCGAACGTTTCGAGGTACTGCATCTCGGCTCCTGACTTCCATTGAAACGCGTCCCACATGTGGATTGGTGCTTCGGGCTCTATGTCTGCACCCCAAATTCCTTCTGCGCCATAAACATGTCCCGCCAGTCCGCCAGAAAGAAAACTCCCGTACATGCATGAACGAACAAAAGCATTATCGCGCTCAGAACCACCTTCAGCCCCGCGTGTATAAGTATGTCCTTTCACTCCACGTGAATCAGCGTAGCCGGCATAGTAAGGTTCGCCATTCAGAGCGGGTTCGGGATAAGGTGAATTAAAAATCTCGGTGAGATACCAGTAATTATTATGCTCTCTTACATTTCCAATCTGGTGCAATGTCACCCATGATTTTTCTCCCCAGTTTTCAAGCGTGGATGGATGGGCGTTAGCCGAAAGTAAATTGCCAAATGGCGGACTCCCATATTTCTTTTCTGTTTCTTGTATCGCTTGAGTATACAGTTCAGGGTCGATGGTTTCGCGAATAATGTCCATGTGAATTGGGCTAAGAACTGTGTTGTAAGCCTGGTAGCGCGAATAAATGTATTGGATAAACCGTGAATAGGAATCAGGCCATTTATAATATTTATACCAAAGAGGACCCATGTCTCGCCGTGCAGCTTCCACGAATGGGATAAATCCGTTATCATTTAAATAGGCAATTTTCCGATCGAGGTATTTGAAATATTCCGGATTAATCCGATTCATATCCGGAAAATAATTTTCATAGCCCGGTACCTTTCCCGGAAATAGAAATGGCCTTCCCCCTTCGTTGTCCATGTTCTTAGCACTGCCTCCGGATCCATATTCCATCCACGCTGACCGTAAGGTTGTGCGGGAGGAATCGGTCAGCAAAATCTGCCATGGCTTATCGTCCGTTTTCCAGTTAGGATACGCAGCTATCAGGTTAATCCAATTATATCCTTGTGCTTTACGATAGCGGACATAATCCTTGAATCCCGCTTCTGGTCCTAATGGTCGTTGAATGGAATCATCATGCCATTTGAATCGGTTGGCTGCAAGCGGAAACCACGTGTCACCGATAGCGAAATAAGGAGTACTGTCTGCGTAAATTAATGCGTGATGATTAGCAGAAGATCTTAGAAAGCCACGTCGCAAAGGGTTTTCATTTAATTCAGCCGTACTCCAGTCAACAGCATTGAAAGATCCGCTTTGTCCACTGAGTCCTGCATCGCCCGGTTCTGATCCGCTTTTCCAGCGCCACACTCCAGGTGCGGTTGCCACGAAACGTACACGGAAGGTTTTGCCCCCATCCCAAAATCCATAGACACGTTTCTCAAATCCCGGCCCGGATAAATCAATCCAAACCATTACTTCTGTGTAAGCATTTTTATAAGTGTTTGCAGCGGTCAATGTGATCTCCTGCGTTTCCCAAATATGAGTTACAGGAGGAACAGCAAAAGAATGCTGGCTGGCAAATAATAAAACAATGAAAAACTGTTTGGATAAATTCATCTTAAGCGTATCGTACAAAAATAGATTTTAAGAAAGTCCCTGGGATCTTTTTCATTTTTAAAATAGTTCCTCAATGGATTTAGAGAAACTATTCTTTTCTTAAACATCCTTATCGCTGGCTGGCATTTTCTTGCGGTGACGGCTCTTCAAATATTTGTTGCGGATAATTTCCGCCATCGGTTTGTCATAAACTTTGCCTTCTACCCAGGATATGATATCGAGATAGGCGAATGAGCGGGTTTGAAAACGATTGTTTTCAAGATGCTTTATTTTTTCAAGAAACTGTTTCAATTCCGGTTTCAACTCTTTAAGATTCACTTTCGAAGAATGGCGCAGAAAAGTAAAAATGTGCTCCTCAACTATTGTCAGATTTTCCATTCTCGCCATGAAGCGGTAAACAGATTTGATTAATGAATCAAGTATTTCTTCATTGCCAAGTTCAAAGTGGCAAAGCAAATGCATCAGTCGGGCATAGCATTGCAGGTCAGTTCTTAATCCTGGAGTATCATTTATAATCTTGTGAAGAAAGTCTATGGCTGTGTTATGATCCCCTGCTCCAAAAAATAAAGTGGCAATTTTATAATTGAATACGAGTATCCTGTGGCTGTCTACGTACAATGAATACTCATCAAGCCTTTCCACTATTTCCGGCACTACTTTTAATCCTTCGGCAAAATTTCCTGTAATGAGAAACTGGTTAAGTCTTGCACTATTTATGTAAATGGAAGTGTGGGTTCTGAAATTATCGTGCTGATTTGCAACCGGCTTTTTCTCAAATTCTTCGAACTGTTTTAGCATGACTTCAAATTGCTTGAAATTTTTCAACACAAAATGAGCATTTAGCAAATTGTGCATTCCCTTGATATAGTGTCCTGTTTCAACTGCTTTCATCAACTCATTTTCTGAATAAAGATCAATCCACTTCTGACTAAATCGGTAGTACATTAAAAAATCCTGGCGGATA
>JBDSGZ010000201.1:0-3013 GCA_039918735.1 Ginsengibacter sp. | reverse complement strand
AAATTGAATTATCGGGTTAACAAGCTTATTCGTTTTTCCAGAAACGGAATGAAATTGATTTAAATGTTCGTGAAGGCATGAAACCAGGTTACTTCATTGAGCGATTAATTTTCACCTTAGCATAATTATTCTCCCACGCCTTATGTATCTTAACTTTTTATTCCGATTCAAAATTAATGTCATGAAACGACTATTTGTCTTTTTATTCATTGCTGCATCTTTTACCGCTACAGCACAGAATTTCGATTCAACATGGGTCAGGGAAAACTACAGAAAAAAGGAAGTCCATATCACGATGCGTGACGGAGTCCGATTATTCACCTCTGTTTATATTCCTAAGAGTAATAGCGAGGCGCACCCTATATTGATCACGAGGACGCCGTATTCCTGCCGACCCTCTGGAGCGGATAATTATAAACCTTACTGGAACAAAGAATACTTGAAAGAAGGCTACATAATGGTGACGCAGGATGTGCGTGGACGATGGATGAGTGAAGGCTTGTTTGAAAATGTACGTCCGTTCAATGCAAACAAGAAAGGCAAAGAGATAGATGAAGCAAGCGATTCCTATGATACAATTGACTGGCTTGTAAAAAACATTGCTAACAACAATGGGAAGGTTGGAGTATTTGGAATCTCTTATCCGGGATTTTATTCAACCATGGCTGCTGCAAGTAATCACCCGGCTTTGAAAGCCGTAAGTCCACAGGCTCCTGTTACCAATTGGTTTATTGGTGATGACTTTCATCACAACGGTGCATTCCTTCAAATGGATGCGTTTGACTTCTATTCTGTATTAGGATCTGCATACGGGATCCCCCACCCTGTACCTGTATCTGAGCCCGCGGCTTCTATCGGATACCCTGTTCACGATAATTACAAGTTTTTTCTTGAAACAGGCAGTTTGAAAAATCTAACGAAATACACGGGTGATACTATCGCCTTTTGGAATGATCTGATGGCCCATCCAAATTATGATTCCTGGTGGCAAGCGAGAGATGCACGGAATGCAACAAAAAATTTACAACCTGCCATGTTGTGGGTCGGAGGATTGTTTGATGCAGAGGATGCATGGGGTGCATGGAATGCTTATAAAGCAGCAGAAAAAAATAATCCGGGTAAAGTTTTTAATAAAATTGTGAACGGGCCATGGTTTCATGGACAATGGTCAACCGAAGATGGAACGCATCTTGGAAATATTGAATTTGGTTCCAATACGAGCGAATATTTCCAGGAACATTTTGAAGTTCCATTCTTCAATTATTTCCTGAAAGACAAAGGAGACATCTCCCAAATCGCAGAAGCAAATATTTTTATTTCAGGTGCTAATGAATGGAGATCGTTCAGCAAATGGCCACCTGAAAAAATGGAAGAAGAAAACATGTACCTGCAACCAAACGGTAAGCTTGGCACATCCAAACCTAACGTGGCAAACAGTTTTAGCGAATATTTGAGTGACCCGGCAAAACCGGTTCCTTATGAAGGATTTATTCATTTCAAAAGGAACAGAACTTATATGACAGACGATCAGCGCTTCGCCTCGCAAAGACCTGACGTTTCGGTTTTTCAAACGGATACGCTGACAAACGATGTAACGGTAACGGGGAGTGTTATCGCAGATCTGTTAACAAGTATCTCTACAACTGATGCAGATTTTGTAGTGAAAATAATTGATGTATATCCTGATTATTTGAGTTACAATGATTTTAATATTTATGCAAAAGATAATCCGGTTGTTCCATTTCCATACCCGATGGGAGGATATGAAATGTTAGTAAGAGGTGAGGTGTTTCGTGGCCGTTACAGGAACAGTTTTGAAAAGCCAACTGCATTCACCCCGGGGAAAATAGAAAGAGTAAAATTTGAATTACCGGCAATTGCGCACCAATTTAAAAAAGGTCATCGCATTATGGTGCAGATACAAAGCAGTTGGTTTCCACTCGTGGACAGGAACCCACAGCAGTTTGTTGACATTTATCATTGTGATGAAAAGGATTTTATAAAGAGCGACATAAAAATTTATCATGAGGCACAAAACGCATCAAAAATCATTTTACCTGTTTTGAAATGATCTTTCTTAAAAAGCTTAACTAAAAATTTAACTAAAGTAAATTGAGAAAAATACTGCTTCTTGTTAGCATCTTCTTTGCGCAACAAATACAGGCACAGTCTTACAAAAAAATTCATCGCAATGCAATTGTTGTGGATACGCACAACGACATCCTGATGAAGGCTGTGGATTTAGGTGTGGTGATGGACCAGGATTTAACCGGTAAAGCTCATACTGATCTTGACCGCTGGAAGAAAGGTGGGTTGGACGTGCAGGTTTTTTCTGTGTATTGCGATGGAGACGCTAAAGATCCATTTGCTTATGCCAACAGGGAAATTGACACGCTGGATGCTGTAGTCGCACGAAACCCGGGGAAAATAGTGAAGGTTTACAATTATGCTGAATTGATGAAAGCTGTGAAGGAAAAAAAGATTGCAGCGATGACTGGTGTAGAGGGCGGGCACATGATAGAAAATGATTTGCATAAACTGGATGCATTGTATAACCGCGGAGCAAGATATTTAACACTGACTCACAATATTGCTCCATCGTGGGCTACGAGTGCTGCTGATGAAACGAGTGGAAAACAATTACCTCACAAAGGCCTCACTCCATTTGGTTTTGAGGTGGTCCATCACATGAACCAACTCGGCATGATGATAGACGTGAGCCATGCCGGTGAACAAACTTTTTGGGATGTGATCAAAACAACTACGAAGCCCGTCATTGCTTCCCACAGTTCTGTTTACACGCTTACACACAGCCGCCGCAATTTAAAAGATGACCAAATAAAGGCCATCGCCAAAAATGGTGGCGTAATCCAGGTGAATTTTAACCCGGGTTTCATTGACAGTACTTTCGATAAAAAAGAAGCCATCTTTTTTCAAGAACATGCGGCCGAAAAAGATTCGCTGATGAAGATAAAGGGCGATTTTTATACACAAGATTTTCTCTATCAAAAAT
>JBDSGZ010000200.1:0-10430 GCA_039918735.1 Ginsengibacter sp. | reverse complement strand
GACCATTTGCGTTCCATATACTTGCCCGATGATCTAAAAATTCTTTGAGCACCGCTGTTGGATTGTACCCTTCATGGATCTTCACAGTTAGAAAATTATCTTTTGCATTTACAATCTCAAAAATATTATTTTCAAAAGCTTCCGGGAGGTTGTCAAAGCCCACTTTGAAAATATTTTCTTTACAATCCTGCTTTACCTGTGCAACGCTGCCTTCTAATATTTTTTTTCCTTTATTTACCAAGATGATTTCCTTGCAAATTTCTTCAACCTGTTCCATGCGGTGGGTGCTGAAAATAATGGTTGTTCCCTTCTGTGAGAGCTTAAAAATTTCATCTTTTATCAGGTTACTATTCACCGGATCCAGTCCACTGAAAGGTTCGTCAAGAATTAGCAGGAGGGGTTCGTGAAGAACGGTTATAACAAACTGAAGTTTTTGGCTCATTCCCTTACTCAGATCGTCCACCTTTTTATTCCACCAGCTTTGCATTTCGAATTTTATAAACCATTCTTTTATTTTTTGCATTGCTTCCTGCCTGCTTAGACCTTTGAGCATTGCGAGGTACAATGCTTGTTCGCCAATTTTCATTTTTTTATACAAACCTCTTTCTTCGGGCATGTATCCAATCTTTGAAATATCCCGTGCAGGATCAAACTTTTTCCCTTCAAATAAGATCGTTCCACTATCGGGGTAAAAAATGCCTGTAATCATTCTCAACAAGGTCGTTTTACCTGCTCCGTTTGGTCCCAGCAATCCGAAAATACTGCCGGTTGGAATCGTAAAACTTATATCGTCAACAGCTTTCTGTGTGGCGTAATATTTTTTGAGATTTTGTAACTCTAATATGTTCATTATCTTCTTTTAATGTCAGCGTCTTTTTTTTTGACGCTCAAAAAATAATCCAGGGTGAAGATATTAAATCCGTGAAATGTAAAAAGGTGATGACTGTCTGAAGCTCAGAAATTAAGTTAAATCCTATGAAGAGATCCCACGATGGTACTGGCTACGCGTTCGCCGTCCATGGCTGCGCTTACTATGCCTCCTGCATAACCCGCACCCTCTCCACATGGATAGAGATTCCCGAGCTGGGGATGACATAATTTTTCCGTACGGGGAATCCGCACAGGAGACGACGTCCTGCTTTCTGTAGCAACGAGCACGGCTTCATGTGTAAAATAGCCGGAGCTTCCCCCTCGGGCGGGCATTTTTTTTGCAAATGCTTTAAATGCAATTTGCAATCGCTCGCTAACAAACAATGGGAGCACTTCCTTAAGCTCTATTGAATTGATGCCAGGAATGTATGAGCATTTGGGTAATGTGGTTGAATGTTTTCCTTCTGTGAAATCCACCATCCGCTGTGCCGGTGCAACAAATTTTCCGCCACCTGTCTGGAAAGCGCGTTGCTCAACTTCCTGCTGGAAGTGCATCATTAATAAAGGTGAATCATCTTCCATCGGTCGGTATGCACCGGCATTGCTTTTAAAATAATTCAAGGCATCCTCAATTTCCACCTGTACCACTATGCCACTGTTAGCGTATGGGTTATCACGTTTTGAAGGACTCCACCCGTTGACAACTACTTCACCGGGGTTGGTAGCGGCAGGAGCGATGATACCTCCCGGGCACATGCAAAAGGAAAAGACACCCCGACCATTTGCCTGGGCCACCAAACTATAAGACGCAGGAGGCAGTAGCCCTTCTTCCATCAGGTGCATGTTAGCGGCTCCATATTGCATTTCGTCGATTGAAGATTGAGGATGTTCGATTCTTACACCAAGTGAAAAGGGCTTTGCTTCTATCAGTAATTTCTTATCGTGAAATAAATTAAAAATATCGCGTGCCGAATGCCCTGTAGCTAATACAAAAGCATCAGCCGAAAACAATTCTCCGTCGCCTGTTTTTACGGCTACAATTTTGCCATTTTTTGAAATAAAATCTGTCACTTTTTTATCGAAATAAAATTCGCCTCCGCATTCGGTTATACGACTGCGCATCGACGTTATTATGTTTGGTAATTTATTCGTTCCGATGTGAGGGTGAGCTTCGTATAGAATATTTTCTTCGGCTCCGAAATGAACGAAGAGATTTAATATTCGCGCAATGTTTCCTCTTTTTGAACTGCGGGTATATAATTTTCCATCACTGTAAGTTCCTGCTCCGCCTTCACCGAAACAATAATTGCTTTCGGGGTTAATGATTCCATTTTTATTCAGCAACGCAAGGTCTCTTCGCCTTGCTCTCACATCTTTTCCTCTTTCGAGTATCACCGGTTTTATTCCTGATTCTAACAAACGAAGTGCTGCAAATAAACCTGCAGGTCCCGCTCCAATAATGATCACTTTTTTTTGCGAAGAAGCTACATTTTGAAAATAAAACTGCTGAAGTTCCCGTTGATGAAATGGCTCCCTGGCAAAGGCAAGTAATTCAATTTGGAAAGAGACAGTTTTACTTCTCGCATCCAAAGATTTTTTTAAAATTTGAAATCCTGAAATTTCAGAAGGATGGCAACCGATGCTGGCGGCGATAGCAATTTTCAGTGATGAGCTGTCAGCCACCTGTGATGGCGTCAGTTTTAATGTGAGTTGCTTTTGCATAAAAAGTGCCGGGTTTCAATTCCGGAAACTGTTACTGGGAGCGCAATTGCTTCAATACCTGGTTTAAAAAGGAAGGTCGTCAATCACTTCATCAGAAGATCCAGTAAACGTATCCAAAGGTTCGAGATGGTCATTGTCTGAAGAAACATCTTTGCCTGATTTTAAGATCTGTTCTACGCGCCATGCATCCAGGTTGCTGAAGTAAGAAGTGCGTCCTTCCTTCTCCCATTTAGTTCCTTTAATATTGAAATAGACTTTTATTTCCTCGCCCAGGTTAATTTTGTCAATGATATTTGTGCGGTCCTGCACACATTGAAATTTTATATAGTTGGTAATCGTTTTACCATTAATCTCTTCTGATTTCTCAACAACAAACTCACGAACTTTAAATGTTTCAGTTCTTTGAACAGTTTCAAATTTTTCTAAAAGTCTTCCTGTTAATTCGTAACTCATCTTTCTAGTTTAAGTTTTTAAAGATAGATGCAATTCGGTTATAAATGTGATCAAAAAAAATCGTGAAAGAATTTTTATGCACATTTTCTGATTGGCTTGAAAAAAATTTTTTTTTTGAAAAAGAATGGCTAAGTTTTGGAGTATCTTATCACAAATTTGTTGTGGATTGCCTGTAAGCCAATGCAGGCGCATCTCTTAATTTTTGCTCATTGAATGAGTAAATCTTTTTCATGTTTTTTTAAAGAAGGATACTGTTTATGCTTTAAAAAAAACGAAGAATAAAAAATTTTTTTTTCAACAAATTATTTTGATATTCGCTGTCTTGCTGAGGATATTTTTTCGATTCTAAAGTTGATAAAATTTTCTTGCGTGACGCCCTCAAATAGTTAGTTAAATCTACTAAAACAGCTTCTTTAAAAATGAATAAGGCTTGCGAAACAGTTTGGCAGAATTGTCTTAACATTATTAAGGATATTGTTGAGTGGCAACATTTCAAAACCTGGTTCGACCCGATAAAGCCCGTTGTATTAAAAGACGGAGTTTTGACAATTCAGGTGCCAAGTCAATTTTTTTATGAGTATATTGAAGAACATTATGTGAACCTGCTTGCAAAAACTTTGAAGAGAGAATTAGGTAAAGATGCACGACTGGAATACAGGATAATGGTAGACAGTGGAAATGATAGTAACAAGCCGCTTATGATGAATATTCCGGGGCACGGATATAAGTCATATTCAAACAATGAAATGGATTTTCCTCTTGTAATAAATAACCCAGTTAAGAACCCGTTTGTTATTCCCGGGTTAAAAAAGATGCAGATAGATCCGCAGTTGAATCCTGTGTATGTATTTGATACTTATGTAGAGGGAGATTGCAACAGGGTTGCAAGGCGGGCGGGAAAAACGGTAGCAGAAAAGCCGGGCTCTACTTCATTCAATCCGCTGGTAATTTATGGAGGTGTCGGATTGGGCAAAACGCATCTTGCTCAGGCGATTGGAAATGAGGTGAAGCGCCTTCATAATAATAAGGTGGTTTTATATGTAAGCTCCGAAAAGTTCATCAACCAATTTGTGGATCATGGCCGGAATAATGCTATAAATGATTTCATCCATTTTTACCAGTTAATTGACGTACTCATTATTGATGACGTTCAGTTTTTTATAAGGGCGGAAAAATCTCAGGATGCACTATTCGCTATTTTCAATCATTTACATCAAAGTGGTAAACAACTCATACTTACTTCGGACAAGCCGCCTAAGGATTTGGAAGGTGTGCAGGAGCGGTTATTGAGCCGGTTCCGGTGGGGTCTTAGCGCTGATCTGCAGATTCCGGATTATGATACGAAGATTGAAATTCTGGAAAAGAAAATGAAGAATGATGGACTTGAAATGCCGAAGGAAGTTGTAAAATATATCGCTTATAATATTCAGAATAACATTCGTGAACTTGAAGGCGCTTTAATATCTCTATTGGCACAATCTTCGCTTAATAAGCGTGAAATTGATTTAGAGTTAGCAAAAAAAGTTTTGAGAAATTTCATAAAATCTTCTTCGAAGGAAATCACCATTGATACCATTCAAAAAATGGTATGTGATTATTTTGATGTTCCTTACGAAAAGCTACTTCAAAAAACGCGAAAGCGTGAGATAGTACAGGCTAGACAGATAACAATGTTTCTTGCCAAAGCATTTACTAAAAATTCCTTAAAGACCATCGGTGAGCATTTCGGTGGAAGGGATCATACTACTGTAATTCACAGTTGCCAGACAGTTAAAGACCTGATGGACACTGATACGCTATTTAAAGAAAGCGTGATTGAATTGCAGCAAAAGGTGCAGCTTGCAGCCATGTAATCTACCTTGTTATTTCCTTTAAGTATCAATTATTTATTTTAAACTTTGAATTGCAAATGTTACTTTTGCAACCCTTAAATTTCTTTGAGCAGGAGAGGTGCCTGAGTGGCCGAAAGGAACGGTTTGCTAAATCGTCGTACGGGTTAAACTGTACCGTGGGTTCGAATCCCACCCTCTCCGCAAACTCAAGTCTGTTTTGGGGAAAGTTCGGGGCGTAGCGTAGCCCGGTTATCGCGCCACATTTGGGATGTGGAGGTCGCAAGTTCGAATCTTGCCGCCCCGACAAAAGAGGTTTTTCTTCGAATTGAGAGCCCGTAAAACTAAAATGTTTACGGGCTTTTTTTATTTTCAGTAAGATGGTTGGTTATATCTGGATAACCCCGACACAGGTAAGATGATCGGATGAAAATATTTCGAAAAATTTCAATTATTAAACGGAAAATTATAGTTTAATCTAGTTTTCAATTTAAGATTGTAGGTTTATGATGTGAATCAAAACTATTTGTCGGTTGCTTGTGAAGTTGAAAAATTATGAGTTTTTTAAAAGATTCGGAAAAGCAGAGGAGTCATCCTCAAAGAATCTTTTGATAGCCTACCAATAACACTTGACGATCTGCCACACTTCGAAAAGCAAACTCCCTGCTAAGTCACCGGGTATTCAAATAATAAACCATAATTTATGAAGTGTAAATACAATTTTCTTTTAGTTCTTGTTTCACTAATCACTGTTTTTACAATTTCCCCATTGGGTTCTCAGGAACAAACCGGACTGGATGATTCTATGCGATTTTATGATGGACAAACCTTTGTTATTATCGGAAGATATCATGACGATTCGAACTATTTGAGGTTCCCCTCAAAATATAAAGGTGTAGTAAGAGACGCTGTATGGGGCGAAAGTTTAAGTTCAGCAGGTATTTCGATACGATTCAGAACAAACGCTTCTACCATCAAAGTCCGGTGGACTTTGACAGAGAATAAAAAATCATGGAATCAAAGTTCTTCTGGCGTTGATGGGATTGATTTATACGCTTATACCGGCGCCAGATGGCAGTATGTCAATACAGGCCTGTCAAAAGATAAAGAGAATGAGTTCACTCTAATTCGAAATGGGGAAACTGTTTACAGGGAATACCTGTTAAATCTTCCTTTATATAATTGTGTTACTTCTTTATCGATTGGAGTAAACAAAACTGCTGATATGGGGAAGCCACTGGCAAAATTACTGACTGAAAAAAAGCCAGTAGTATATTATGGAAGTAGTATTGCCCAGGGTGGTTCAGCGTCGCGTCCGGGATTAGCATATACTAATATACTTTCCCGTAGACTGGACAGGAGTTTTGTAAACTTTGGTTTTAGCGGTGAAGGTACTTTCGATGAATCGGTAGGGAGAGCTATGAGCGAGGTTGACGCTGTATTGTATGTAATCGATTGTAACCCTAACTCTGACAAAAAAATAATTTATGAAAGGGCCGTTAAATTAGTTAAACTATTGAAAGAAAAAAGGCCTGCTGTTCCGATCTTATTGGTAGAGGGTTATTACTATGACTCTGATTTTTTTGAAAAAAGTGGCAACTCGGATGTTGATGCAAGAAGGAGAGAATTAAAGAAGGCCTATGACGATCTGAAAAATTCCGGAATAAAAGATATTTATTATAAGAAGGGAGATGGACTAAAAGGCGACGATCATGAAGCGACTATTGATGGAGTACATCTTGATGATATTGGTATGCAAAGATTTGCCGAAAATATGTTACCTGTGATAAAGACAATTTTAAAAACACAAAATAATTGAAGATGCCAAACGTGGTTAAACTTGAATCTGAACAGGGGCGAATTCTTTCAATAGACTTTTTTCGCGGATTTACCATGTTCCTGCTCGTGTCTGGTTATTGGCTGCTGTTTGATCCCGCAAGCAACAACGCTGTTGTTTCATTTATCGGTCGGCAATTAGATCATGCTGATTGGGTGGGCCTTAATTTTTGGGATCTTATCCAGCCTTTTTTTATGTTCATTGTGGGAGTTGCGATGCCTTTCTCCTTTTCTAAAAAATGGGCGAAAGGAGAAAGCTGGAACAAGTCATTTAGAGGTGTATTGCGCCGATCACTTTTATTGCTTTTCCTCGGTTGGCTTTTATCTTCTGAAACCAAATCTTCTTTTAATAATGTACTCGCTCAATTATCAGTTACATATCTCATTGCCTTTTTGTTAATGCGAAAAGCGATAAAATGGCAGTTGTTAGTTTCAATTGTATTGATCGTTTCAACTGACATAATCTATCGTGCCTGGTCTGTAGAGGGATTTAATCAGCCATTTACAGCCGATCATAATTTTGGTTCATGGGTCGATATTTTTTTAACCGGAGGATTGAGCGAAGATCGTTGGGTTCCATTTAATGCTATCCCTACAGCAGCTCACACCATTTGGGGAGTTATCGCGGGAATGGTTTTAATGAAAGATTGGACTCAAAAGAAAAAAGTACTTACGCTGTTGGTAGCCGGGCTCATCGGCGTGATAGCTGGTTATATCCTTGGGGCATACATTCCGATCATCAAGAGGGTATGCACAAGTTCATTTATTATCGTAAGTGGAGGATGGTCAGTAATCGGCCTGGCGGTTTCTTATTTTTTGATCGATGTACTTGGTCTCAGAAAAGGAGCAATGTTTTTTGCAATTGTTGGGATGAACCCACTTTTTATTTACTTATTTTCTCATTCGGGTGGAAGATCAATGCTTCAAGGGCTGGCAATACCGGTTACCAGCCGGCTCTTTGGCTGGATTGGTCCTGAAGCTATTCAAATAGCTACCATACTTATTGTATCCGCCATGATGTGGTACATCTGCTATTTTCTTTATAAGCGGAAAATATTTATCAAAATTTAATGAGTAAACAATTCCAGAAGTAAAATGGAGATTCCGAATAGGAAAGACATTTTTAACCTCAAAATCAACTGTTTTCTAAGATTCACGTCAAAACGATTGGCGAAACACTTTTTGCAGGTTAATAGTTCCCCATAACATAGTCTGCAATTTTTTCCAAGGGCATTATTTTATCAGCAGCGTTTAGTAAGATCGCTTCTTTAGGCATACCGAATACAACTGATGATTTTTCATCCTGTGCAATCGTCTTTGCGCCTGCCTGCTTCATTTCAAGCAAACCTTTTGCGCCATCGTCTCCCATTCCTGTTAGTAATATTCCAACCCCATTTTTACCTGCATAGATCGATGTAGAACGGAACAGTACGTCAACCGATGGGCGATGCCTGTTCACCAATGGACCGCTCTTTACTTCTACATAATATTGTGGTCCCCGCTTCCTCAGGAGCATGTGGTAATTTCCAGGTGCTATCAGTGCAGTTCCTCTTTTTACGATGTCTCCGTCTTTTGCTTCTTTCACTGAAATCTTACATAATCCGTTTAATCTTTCGGCAAATGACCTGGTAAAGTTTTCAGGCATGTGCTGAACAATGACGATCCCGGGAGCATCAGCCGGTAGTGCTTCTAAGAAAGTGCTGATGGCCTTGATACCGCCTGTGGAAGCACCTACAGCGATGACGATGTCACTTGTCGGAATAAGATTTTTGGGTCTCACATAATTTAACATTGCATCAGCCGAGAACTTTTCGGGAATTTTAGGAGCAGCAGCCGAGAGCGATTTTTTTCGGAGCTTTGCCCGCGCGACTTTCTTGATCAACTCCCGGATCTTTACCTTATTTTCTTCATCAATTTCACCTGTTTCAAAAATACTTTTTGACATTACTTCCAATGCTCCGTGACCGAGTAGCTTTAACGTGAGTTCAGAATTATTTTCAACCGCGTTGGAAATAATTATGGAAGGTATAGGATGCTGCGACATTATTTTTTTGAGAAAAGTCGTGCCATTCATTCTGGGCATTTCAATATCCAGCGTGAGAACATCAGGCACCCTGGTTGCCATTTTATTGGCGGCAATATAAGGATCAGATGCGGTGGCAATAACTTCGATGGCAGGATCGGCATTTAATATTGCTGTTAATGTCTGCCTGAAAATCGCAGAACTATCGACTATCAGAACTTTGATTTTCTCATTCATTTTCTGAAAGTGTTAGGCAGGCTTCTGGTTTGCTGGTCGATAAGACTGATATTACGCTTGATGTAGCTGATCAAAACAATACCGGAGCCTGAATTGAACGTTACTTTGCGACCAAGAGTTCCACCCACGCTATAGCTTATAATGGGTATTTTTTCAGAACCCAATACTTCTTGCGCTATCGCAATGTTTCTTTGTCCAATATTGAAAGCGCCGCCTGGATTGCCGAGGTCACTTCCGCCGAAGACTTTTGCTTTTAAATCGTTTCTTTCGCTTCCGGCTTTAAGCATTCTTCTTACAAGTTCTTCAGTGGCGAATTTGCCATATTTAAAAGAATCATTTTTTTCTGGATTTCCGGTTGGCAACATGTAGTGATTCACAGATCCAAAGTGTAGAACCGGATCCCATACAAATACCGCTACACATGAACCTAATATTGTATCAACAACATGCGATTCTTTGCTACAAAATATTTTTCCCGGATACAAATAATGTTTTTCCATTTCGCTTTTTATATTCGGGATCATGCCGATCAGATTTTTTTGAATGTGGTGGGTTGTATCTGCACCAAAGGCAAGTGCATGCTGGAAATAGATTCCGAATGTCCAAGGAACAAATATCCTCCCGACTCTAATTTTGAGCATAGTTTAAGAATCACTTTTTCCTGTGTCGGCCTGTCAAAATAAATCAACACATTCCTGCAAAAAACTACATTGAATGTTTGGCCAAAGGAAAAATTTCCGTCTAAAAAATTAAAGCTTCTGAAGCAAACTTTTGATCGTAATTGTGGAATGATCCGGACGGTTTTGTTTTCCTCATCCTTACTTTTTAATAAATATTTCTTTTTTAGCAAGAGCGGAATGGGGGCTGCTTTTTCTTTTGTATAAACAGCCGTAGCCGCTGCATGCAAGGCCCTGCTTGAAATATCAGTCGCAAGTATGTTGAAATCAAATGCTGCATATTTCTCCGAAAATTCGCTCATGACCATTGCCAGTGTGTACGGCTCTTCACCCGTAGAACAGCCCGCGCTCCATACTTTAAATGGTTTTCCATTAAGATCAGTTTCGAGGTATTTGGGCAGAATATTATTTGTTAGGAAGTCGAAATGCACAGCTTCCCGAAAGAAATCGGTTTTGTTGGTAGTCACTACATCGATCATGTGAACCAATTCTTTTTGCTGGCCCTCATCACTGAAAACGTATTCACAATAATCCTTGAAGGAAGTAAGGCTTAATGCCCTGAGTCTTTTTTGCAAGCGGCCCTCGAGCATCGTCTTTTTTGCAATAGGGAGTTTGATCCCATAGTTGTGCAAGATAAAACCGCTTAGCTTGTTGAATTCAAGAGTAGTCATTCAGAAAGAAATTTTGGTGAGTGAACTCTCTAAAATTTTTCATATTCTTCATCGAGCACATCCATGTTCAGATTGATTCCATTCTTCAAATCATAACCGTTCATCTTGTGCT
>JBDSGZ010000199.1:0-11402 GCA_039918735.1 Ginsengibacter sp. | reverse complement strand
AAGGCGAAAGATTTGAAGGAACTGCAAGAGTGTTCGAAGGTGAGAAACATTTGATAGAAGGAATACAAAATGGTAAAGTTCACGCAGGCGATGTAGTGGTGATTAGACATATTGGTCCTAAGGGAGCGCCCGGTATGCCTGAAATGTTGAAACCAACAGGAGCTATTATTGGTGCGGGACTTGGGAAGTCAGTTGCTTTAATTACCGATGGAAGATTTAGTGGTGGTACTCATGGATTTGTTGTCGGACACATTACACCAGAAGCTTTTGAAGGTGGTTTACTCGCCTTTGTTCAGGACAATGATATCATTGAAATTGATGCTGTGAAAAATACGCTTAATCTTAAAGTTTCGACTGAGGAAATTGAAAGGAGAAAGGCTGGTTGGCAACAACCTCCATTAAAAGCTACCAAAGGAGTCTTGTTTAAATATGCCAGGTGTGTGAAGGATGCAAGTGAAGGTTGTGTTACGGATGAAGATTAGACGATGGTTAAAGAATATCATGCGAATAATAAGAGATATACAAAATAGGATTTATGAAATCAGGGGTGAAAGAGTAATGCTTGATAGAGACTTAGCTGATTTATATGAAACAGAAACGAAATCATTAAATCTTGCTGTCAAGCGAAACATAAAACGATTTCCTAAAGACTTTATGTTTCAGCTTATAAAAGAAGAATGGGATGATTTGAGGTTTCAAATTGAAACCTTAGAAAAACAGCAATTTCCTTTGAGGTTGCAAAATGAAACCTCAAAAAGAGGTGGCACACGTTATCTTCCCTACGCCTTTACAGAACAAGGTGTTGCCATGTTAAGCGGAGTTTTAAATAGTGAGAAGGCAATTAATATGAATATAGCCATTATGCGGGCTTTTGTAGAGGTGAGAAAAATATTTTTGAAAGAAATTAATTTCAGGGAACAGTTAAAAGAAATTAAAGAAAGAGTGGGACAACATGATATCCAATTGAAACAAATATATGATGCAATGGAGAACATGCTAGATGAAAAAGCCGCTGAAAGAAAATGGGGACAGAGACAAAGAATTGGATTTAATAAATGATAAACCGTCATGGCTGAAATATCTTATAGAATGGCTGATTTGGTTGGAACCGAAATTTTAAATAGTTAAAAAATATTGTTATGACTACGCTTGAATTAACAAAAGATAAAGCTTCAGAAACTAAACCTTTTACAGAAATAAGTGGTGCCGAAGCATTATTGAAAATATTAATGGCAGAAAAAACAGAAGTCATTTTTGGTTATCCGGGTGGGGCGATTATGCCCATCTATGATGTGCTATATGGTTATTCCGATAGACTCAATCATATTCTCGTTCGTCACGAACAGGGCGCCATTCATGCAGCACAGGGTTATGCAAGAGCTTCCGGTAAAGTGGGAGTCGTGTTTGCAACGAGTGGGCCTGGGGCTACAAACCTGGTGACAGGACTGGCTGATGCAATGATTGATAGTACTCCTCTCGTTAGCATAACTGGACAAGTATTTGCGCATCTATTGGGAACTGACGCCTTCCAAGAGACGGATGTTATCAACATAACAACTCCCGTTACAAAATGGAATTACCAGATTACCGACGCAACGGAGATTCCTCATGTGATGGCGAAAGCTTTCTATATAGCAAGGAGTGGACGGCCCGGCCCTGTACTGATCGATATCACAAAAAATGCTCAATTGCAATTGTTCAACTTTGAAGGTTATACCAAATGCAATCATATTAGAAGTTATCGGCCTAAGCCAATAGTTAGAAAGGAGTACGTTGAGGAAGCTGCAAAGCTCATCAACGATGCTAAAAAGCCTTTTGTGATTTTTGGACAAGGCATCATTCTTGGCAAAGCTGAAAAAGAATTTAAGGCTTTTATTGAGAAATCAGGAATACCTGCTGCCTGGACAATATTAGGATTGAGCGCACTGGCAACCGATCATCCTCAAAATGTGGGAATGCTTGGCATGCATGGCAATTACGGTCCAAATGTATTAACGAACGAATGTGATGTGCTGATTGCAGTGGGCATGCGTTTCGATGATCGCGTGACTGGTCGTCTTGATAAATATGCGAAGCAGGCAAAGGTGATTCATTTAGATATCGATCCTTCGGAGATAGATAAAAATGTAAAGACGACCGTTGCCGTTTGGGGAGATTGTAAAGAGACGTTACCGATGCTCACAGCATCGATCAAAGAAAAAACTCATCCTGAATGGCTTGCAAATTTTGCGAAGCACACACAGGCTGAATATGATATTTGTATCAAACAAGAGTTGAACCCTGATACTTCTATTCTGACAATGGGTGAAGTAATTAAATTAGTAAATGAGATTACCGAAGGACATGCAATTATTGTTACTGATGTAGGTCAACACCAAATGGTCACCTGCCGTTACGCAAAGTTCACTGAGTCAAAAAGTAATATTACTTCAGGCGGGCTCGGCACAATGGGCTTTGCTTTACCAGCAGCCATAGGAGCGAAATATGGCGCTCCGGAGAGAATGGTAATTGCCGTAATTGGCGACGGTGGTTTTCAAATGACGCTTCAGGAAATGGGAACGATTATGCAGAACAACATAGACGTGAAAATTTTGATTCTTAACAACGAATATCTTGGTATGGTAAGGCAGTGGCAGGAGCTGTTTAATGAACGTCGTTATTCATTTACTGATATAAAAAGCCCTGACTATGTTACATTGGCCAAAGCCTATAATATTGATGCCAAAAGAGTTTCTGAAAGAGACAAATTAAAAGAGGCGTTGGATGAGTTTTTAAGTCACGAAGGTGCATATCTGTTAGAAGTGATGGTTGGAAAAGAAAATAATGTTTTCCCCATGGTGCCACAGGGATGTAGCGTTGCCGAAATAAGGTTGAAATAAAATCAAAAAAATTTCTTTGAAATCAGCCGGACAATAACCAAACATGCGAGACGATAATTTCACCAATGTTCCGCGACAATACAGGAGCATACTCACAGCAGGGAGACAACTCAATTTTAGTATGGCCTCTGATTTACACGTTGGAGCCTTATTAAAAGCACTTGTGGCCTCAAAGCCTGGAAGCAGAATATTAGAGTTGGGAACGGGAACGGGTTTAGCTACAGCGTGGATGGCCGATGGACTCGATAAAGATTCAAAGCTTGTAACAGTTGACAACAACGAATCCCTGATGGCTGTCGCAAAGGAACATTTGAAGGATGAGAGAATAGAATTCGTTTGTGCTGAAGGACACGATTGGATTAAGCAATACGACCAGGGCTTGTTCGACCTGATCTTCGCTGATGCCATTCCTGGGAAATATGAGATTTTTGAAGAGACGTTGGAACTCTTGAAAATTGGTGGTTTTTATGTCGTTGATGATATGGCAGAGCACGCTAACTGGCCCAGGGGTCATAAAGACAGGGTAGCGGATTTTATCAGGGGGATTGAGCTCAGGAAAGATTTAGTTACGACTAAAATGAATTGGTCAACAGGAATTATAATCTCCGTAAAAGTTTCGCCTGATTTAAGATGGGGGAAAATAAACAGCAAATAAATCAAAAGTCGCATTTAAAAAAAAGTGCAAAACAATTGAGAAAAGAGTTTATGATTTATGTGATATACATGATTAAAAATGAATGATTAAAAATTAGTATTATGTCAAAGCAAGAATTTACCGTAACCGTTTACACCGAAGATCAGATTGGTCTGCTGAACAGGATAGCCATTATTTTTTCAAGAAGAAAAATAAATGTGCAAAGCCTGAATACTTCTCCTTCCGAAGTACATGGGATCCATCGGTTTAATATCGTGATTGACGAGACCGAAGAAGTTGTAAAAAAACTTGTTCGCCAGATCGAAAAGCAAGTCGATGTTTTAAAAGCTTATTACAATACCAATGATGAGATTATCTGGCAGGAAATGGCTTTGTATAAAGTACCTACTGAAGCGATCTCTGAGAAAGTGAAAGTGGAAAGATTGCTGAGACAATTTGGTGCCAGGGCCGTGGCCATCCGCAAAGACTACATCGTTTTTGAAACGACCGGGCACCGGGAAGAAACAAATAATCTTGTCAAATTCCTTGAGCCCTACGGCCTGATCGAATTTGTAAGAAGTGCACGGGTAGCTATTATCAAAGAAAGCAAGGGTTTCCATGACAAGGTTAAAGAGTTTGAAAGCATGCAGCCGGGCGAAGAGGTTATCGAAAACGAATTCCTTGATAAGCAGGAGGAGATCTTCAGCATGTAATGCACCGGCCTGAGGGAGTATCAACAAAAGTTGGTTGATAAAAAATATAAGTACGGGAAGCCAGGAATTGAGGAAACTTTTTATGGAACATGGCGTATGGATCTGTATGATCCTTTTGGAAACAGGCTTACTTTTAATGAGCCAATCAATCCGAATGGCTAACATGGAAATTCAGTTAGATTAAAAATCTGGAGTAATAATTCATAATCAAAAAACAAAACAATAAAAAAAAGACAATGGCAAAATTAAATTTTGGTGGCACGGAAGAAAACGTTGTTACCCGCGAAGAATTTCCTTTATCAAAAGCACAGGAAGTATTGAAGGATGAGGTGGTGGCAGTGATTGGTTATGGAGTTCAAGGTCCGGGCCAGGCTTTAAATCAAAAGGAAAATGGTATCAATGTGATTGTTGGCCAGCGCAAAAATTCTAAAAGTTGGGACAAGGCAGTGCGTGACGGATTCGTAGAAGGCAAAACACTTTTTGAAATAGAAGAGGCATTAGAAAAGGGCACCATTATCTGTTATCTTCTAAGTGATGCTGCGCAGATTGCCATGTGGCCCACAGTTAAAAAGCATTTGACTCCGGGAAAGGCATTGTATTTTTCTCATGGTTTCGGAATTACTTATAACGATCAGTCGGGGATTATTCCTCCACCCGACGTAGATGTTTTTTTGGTGGCGCCAAAAGGTTCAGGCACTTCGCTGCGCAGGATGTTTCTGCAGGGCCGTGGATTGAACAGTAGTTATGCAATCTTCCAGGACGCTACAGGTAAAGCGTTTGACAGGGTAGTGGCATTGGGTATTGCCATCGGTTCCGGATATTTATTTGAAACAACTTTTAAGAAGGAAGTGTTCAGTGACCTTACCGGAGAAAGAGGAACGTTGATGGGTGCGATACAAGGAATTTTTGCAGCTCAATTTGAAGTGTTGCGGAAAAAGGGTCATTCACCTTCTGAAGCTTTTAATGAAACAGTTGAAGAATTGACGCAGTCTTTAATGCCTTTGGTTGCAGAAAACGGGATGGATTGGATGTATGCCAATTGTTCTACAACGGCACAGCGCGGTGCTTTGGATTGGTGGAAAAGATTCCGCGATGCTACACTTCCTGTTTTCAATGAATTATATGAGAGCGTTGCTGCAGGAAAAGAAGCTGCAAAATCAATTGAAAGCAATAGCAAAGCAGATTATCGTGCGAATCTGGAAGGTGAATTGAAAGAGTTGCATGATAGTGAACTATGGCAGGCAGGTCAAACAGTAAGAAGCCTGCGGCCTGAGAACCAGGTAGAAAAGTAGAGCTGAATATTGGAAAGTGCTCCTGGCCTTTTGAAATAGAATAAGCTATTTATTATTACATAGAAATAAAATCTTCATCAACAAAAAATGTTTGGTGAAGATTTTATTCGATGAAAAGTTTTGGTCTTCATATTTTGAATGATGATTTTTACATAAACGTGAAGCTAACTTCATCTAATCCATTTTTATCCGTCTTTCTGAAAATCTATTTAATGGAGGAGAGTGATTGATTTTTAGAAACTATAGAACCAGGCGGAGTTAAAAAAATAAAATAGTCTTCGACATTGAAAACCCTAACTAATATTTATTGCCATGCGATTAGCTAATCTTTGGATCATCTTGTTGGGCATTTGTTCCTGCACAAGTCCATCTACTAAAAATGAAAATAGTACTTCGGATGCTTCCGGAAATACGATGCAAGCAGATTCATCTGTGAACGGGATGAATAATGAATCGGAACAGGTGAATGTTAGCGGCTGTTATAGAGCAGTGTTGAAGAGAGACACTTCACAAATGCAACTTATGCAGCAGGGAGAGCAACTTTCAGGACGTCTTTCATTCAAAAACTTTGAAAAGGATGCCAGCAAAGGATTTGTACAAGGGATAGTGAATGGCGACACGTTGAAACTTTGGTACACCTTCAGTTCAGAAGGTCTCAATAGTGTTATGGAAATATATTTCTTAAAAGGAAAAGACAATCTGTTAAGAGGTATTGGTTCAGTATCTAATAAGAATGACTCCACCTTCTACAGTGATCACTCGTCAATTAAGTTCGATGCCGAGCCGATTTTTCGTAAAATAGACTGCGATGAAATTTTGTTGAAATATTTGTAAGTCGGTTTATATCTGTCATCTTCCGCTTTGCAAAATATTTTGTGTGAACATTCAGGTAGCACCTCTGTTCCGAAGTGAGTAATAAAATTCCCACTTTCGTTATACGAATAGATAATCCCTTTCTTAGTATCGCTTTACCGCCGCCCACCCGACCGCCTTTTCATGCCCTGCGTCTCTTTTTGATTGCATCCTAAACTATTTCTCTCTTTTTCGTTAGGTGGCATAATAATAGTTTGCTAATCCTTAGCAATTTTATTTCTTACTAACAGACCCCCTGATGAAAAAACATCTATTCTTTCTTTGCCTATTTTCCTTTTTATTTATTTCGAAGAACTTTTCACAGGATTTCTTAGGCTTGAACACCGGTAACTACGCTGGTATTACCGGCGTGTCTTTACAACCTGCAAGCATCGTTGACAGCAGGCATAGGTTTGACATAAATTTGATATCAACCGACGTAAGTTTCGATAATAATTATTTCCTGGTGGATAAAAATGCCATCTTAAAGTTCAATAAAAATAACTTCGACAGTTATAAAGAGTTTAAGGACAACTATCTTTCTGAGGCTTCATTAGGACCGAATGAAACTGCTTTTTTTAATGTTCAAAGCAGGGTTCAATTGCCTTTTAGTTTTATGGCTACTACCGGTAAGAAATCCGCTATTGCAGCGAATCTCCAATTCAGATCTATAGCCCAGGGTCGTGGCATCAGTACGGAGTTGGCGAACCTCGCCTTTAATGACTTTTATTATCCCCCATTGAATAATGCACCGCTCAATGCTTCAGGCCTCAGCATCAATACACTTAGTTGGGCGGAAGCGGGTCTTACCGTTGGCCGGGTTTTGTATTCATCGGGCAATCATTTCCTGAAAGGAGCAATCACAGGCAAGTACCTCGCTGGTGTTTCTTCCATCCACCTGGCTAGTAACAATTTAAATCTCCAGGTAAATAGTGATAGTACTTTCAATTTTGCTAGTCCTGACGTGCAATACAGTCATAGTAAAAATGCTGATTTCAATAATCTGTTCGATAGAAGTTTCGAACCCGACGCCAATTCATTTGGTCTCGATGTCGGCCTGGTTTACGAATACAGGGGTAACATTGATAAATTCAAATACATAAAAAGTGACGATGAAAAATCATACCTCGAAGACAGGCGTGATGTAAATAAATACGTCTTTAAGTTAGGTGTTTCATTATTAGATGTTGGTATGTTTAAATTTGACAAGCCTGCGAATGTAAATTCCTTTAGCGCAAATATCAATGGTTGGGACCTTAAGAATTCAAACTATCCTAACTTAAAACAATTCGACACTGCACTCGCAAACCGGGTGTCACCGGATCCGAATGATGTTAATAATTACAACGTCTATTTACCGACGGCATTGAGCGCACAACTTGATGTCAAGTTTGTAAAAGGATTGTTTCTGAATGTAATGACTTACTTGCCTTTGAAGATTGGAAGTGAAAAAGGATATAGGTTTAACAACTATGGTTTTTATGCCATCACTCCGAGATATGAAAGCAGGCATTTTGGAATATATTTCCCTTATTACATTTCAACAAAAAATGACTTTACTGATTATTCAAGAAATACATTGGGAGTTACTTTGAGACTTGGCCCATTGTTCTTTGGCAGCAGTAATTTACCATCGATGTTGTTTAAAGACAACCTGCGCGGTGCCAATGTGCATGTTGGTTTAAAGGTAGGATTTACCTATGGCAAACCAACAAAGTCTTCAATGGTGATGGATAAGTTTCTCCACAAGGATCAAACCGGGATTGCCAATCCTTCAAAAGTGAATTTGTCAGAACAACCAGAGGCCAGGGAGATTAACAGGACATCTGAAAAAGAAGACAGCAGTGTTCAGAGGCAGACAAGAACTTCAGGTGATAACCGTGCTATTGTAGATTACAAAAACGGACAGGTGTACGGTCAACCCAATTCCAGTGGTAATATTATCATTGTAAATAATTATTATAATTCTCCTGAGAATAGAAATCCTGGCAATACAATGATGCAATCGTATCCTGAATTTTATACCGATAGTTTATATGCTCAAAGGATGGAAATTCAACGACTGCAAATGCTGGCAAGACAAGACAGCATCGCAGGTGCAACAAGAGATAGCCTTAGTTTAAAAAGGAAGCAATTAGATACACTGATCAGGTCAATGCAGGAGTTACAGAAGAACATGGAAGCCGACACAAGTATGGCCCGCGATCGTTCGATGAATGTTTCGCCTGTAAGACAAAATGATAGAACAGAAATTGATAGTGTCACGATTGCGAACGCATACGCAATGCGCACTGATTCTGCTGTAGCGAAACAGAATGATGAGAAGCAAACCGATAGTGTTAGAAATTCCACAGCAATCGCGATGCTGGCAGATACTGTCTCAAACAGAGATGTACAAAAAGTTCCTGATTCAGATTCGATGCCGATTGTAAAAAAAAAAGATAATGCGACAGACAATGTAGCCGGGGCGAGGGCTGGAAATGATGATGGCAATGCGAAACAGACGAGAAAGGAAATTGTTGTTCAATCATCCGCAATCCAACCAACTGCCATTGATTCGATCTCAAGGAATTTACAACTCAATCGTCAACAGCAGGACAAACTCTACCAGCAATACGCTGAACAGTCAGCG
Source organism: Ginsengibacter sp. (assembly GCA_039918735.1). Classification (GTDB taxonomy): domain Bacteria; phylum Bacteroidota; class Bacteroidia; order Chitinophagales; family Chitinophagaceae; genus Ginsengibacter. The sequence goes on along the minus strand of JBDSGZ010000199.1, from coordinate 2,400 downwards.
AGAATTGCAAATGATATCAACCGGCTAAATGAGAGGCTCTCGAATACGCGGCAAGAGCAGTATTATGATAGAAATGCAGATTCACGGAGTTCCTCTTATTCCACTTATCAGCCCGCTCCGCGGCAAGCCGCTCCTTATTATTCACAGTCTAATCCCACGGTTCGGCAACAATATATTCCTTACAACAACCAGGCGCAGCCTTACTATCCACAATATTTTTCAGGCACTAGCCAGCAATATCCTTCTTACAATAATAACCAGGGAATGATCCCTTCTCAAGAGATAAGAGTTGATACGGTTTATATCCACGATGCAGTCACAGGTGCATTTGCTGATAACAAGTCCGGAGTTTTCGGTGATACGGTAAGGCGTGTAACTATTGAGCAGAAAAAGCCTGCTGTAAATACGCCTGACACAATGAAAATTGTCACAGCCTCTTCAGTAGATTATACAAAATTGCCTGCTGAATTTATTTTGTTTGGTCTTGGAAAATCAGAAGTAGAGTCAATCTATAAGAACCGGCTAAACTTCGTCGCAACTATTTTAAGAAAGGATTCTACTTTGGGAGCAACGATTACAGGACATACAGATCCATCAGGATCAAAAAAAACAAATGAATGGCTTTCATTCAAGAGAGCGCAAACGGTTGCTGATTATTTGAAGGGGCGGGGTGTCGGGGAAAAACAAATGTGGGTAAAATCTCTTTCGTCTGAAGACCCGGCTGTAGAAGGAGTTTCAAAGGCTGCCAACAGTCAAAACAGGAGGGTAGAAGTTAAGCTGGTAAATAGATAAAAAGAAGACCCCAGCTTTTAGTCTAAAAATTTCTTCTCGAAGTCTAAGCTCAAAATTATTTTCTAACTTTTCTCTAATGCCTGCCTGATGTCATTTAAAATGTCATCAACATGTTCCAGTCCAACAGAGATGCGAATAAGACCTGGGGTGATGTTTACTTTCGCACGTTCCTCTTCGGTCAGTTTACCATGAGTAGTGCTTGCAGGATGCGACGCAATACTTCTCGAATCGCCAAGGTTCGCAGTAAGAGAGAGCATTTCTAAATTGTTTAAAAAATTTTTGCCACTCTCAAGTCCTTCTTTCAATTCGAAACAAACAATTCCTCCACCGTTCTTCATTTGCTTCACAGCAATTTCGTGCTGCGGATGGCTTTTGAGAAATGGATATTTTAGCCATGAAATTTTTGGATGACCTTCCAGTGCCCTGGCTATATGAAGTGCATTTTTAGCATGACGCTCCATGCGAACATCCAATGTTTCCAGGCTCTTGCTCAATACCCACGCGTTGAAAGGGGACAAGGCCGGGCCTGTATTTCTGCAAAATAAAAAAATGTCTTTTATCAATTTTTTCTCACCTAAAATAACGCCTCCCAATACTCTTCCCTGGCCATCGAGCCATTTGGTTGCAGAATGTATCACGATGTCTGCGCCAAAGTCTATCGGGCGCTGGCACACCGGAGTCGCAAAACAATTGTCAACATTTAGAATGATGTTATGCTTTTTGGCAAGTTTAGAAACAAATTCCAAATCGATAATTTCAAGGGCCGGGTTTGTTGGAGTTTCTATATAGATCATTTTAGTATTTGGCCGTATGGCAGCTTCCCACTGTTCAGGATTTCCTGCGCTTACATAGCTGCATTCGATACCATACCGCGGCAGATATTTTTTGATGATGTTATGAGTGCTTCCAAATATGGCATCGCAGGATAAAAGATGATCTCCACTTTTCAGTACTGCCATAAAACTTGCAAACACAGCGCTCATACCTGTTGAAGTAGCAACGCCAGCTTCTGCACCTTCCAGGACCACCATTTTATCTACGAATTCATTTACAGTTGGATTGCTAAAACGACTATAAATATTATCATCTGTTTCATCCGCAAATGCGGCTCTCATTTCTTCCGCATTGTCAAAACAAAAGCTGCTTGTAAGAAATAATGGAGTGGAATGTTCCATTTCATCTGTTCGATTCGTCTGTATACGTATGGCTTTTGTTTCGGGATGTTGTTCCATGAATGATTTAGATTTTAAAGCTTTATTAAAATAAATTTTGGCAAATGTAGTTCATGCCTACTCTACGGCAAAGCAATTTTAGGTCACCAAATCCGATCTCCAACGCCCTAAAAATGCCACTCTTCTTTCACGATATCCTTGACTGAAATCTTTGATCATGACAATACTGCAGGGGAAATTTAAACGATGAGGAGACGATGAACCGTTACACAATCATTTCATTATCAGTATCTCGGACTCGAAAGGGGTTACTTTCTGCAGCTTTTGGCATTATTATAGCGAATGCCGGCTAACCGCTTAAATAAATCAACATCTGCGGTGTTAACAGAGCAGAGGCTGCTCAAATTAAAAGGCGGGAACCTGGTGAAAGATCAGT
>JBDSGZ010000198.1:0-3487 GCA_039918735.1 Ginsengibacter sp. | reverse complement strand
CCAAAGCCAGGCCTGCTTCTTTTAAGCTAGACGGCAGCAATTTTAAAGTTTCCTCCGTAGATCTAACAACTATTGGCAACATCATTACTGCCAGAGCAACGCTACCTGATAACGCGGAAAAAGTACCTAACGGTTTTACTATCCAGAAATAGATAACGATACCAACAACAATAGAAGGTGTTCCCTGCAATACATCTACTGCCAATCTCACCCAATTCGCCAATCTTTTTTTCCTGTTTTCACTTAAATAAATGCCGCCCATAATTCCAAATGGAATCGCAATAAGTGCCGCAAAGAAAACTATCAACAAACTGCCTACAAGAGCGTTTGCGATGCCACCACCTTCTTCACCCACCGGCTTGGGCAGATTCACCAGGAAGTGCCAGTTTATTTTGGTGATACCTTCCCGCAGAATGTAAATTAGAATCACAAACAGCGGCACGGTACATAGCACTGAAAACAAAATAATCATCGCCTTAAAAAACCTGCTTTTACCCAACCGGTATTTAATATTTTTCGGTATTTTTTGAGCCATATTACTCAGGTGTGAAACGTTTAATAAGTGCTTTCCCAATCATATTGATCACCACCGTTATCAGGAATAAGACAAGGCCCAGCTCGATCAGCGATGACAAATAGAGTGTGCTTGCTGCCTCAGTAAACTCATTCGCTATTACACTTGCCATCGTATTGCCCGGGTCGAAAATGCTTTTAGGAATAATGCTCGTGTTACCAATCACCATCGTAACTGCCATTGTTTCTCCCAGCGCCCTTCCCAGCGATAATAAAACTCCTGCAAAGAGGCCTGATCTTGAATAGGGCAGGATCACTGTTTTTATTACTTCAAATCTTGTTGCTCCAAGTGAATAAGCAGCTTCTTTTAATGGCGAGGGGACCATCCTGATCATCTCTCTTCCCAGTGAGGCTGCATAAGGAATGATCATTATTGCCAGGATTAACGAGGCAGTAAAAATGCCGATGCCATAAGGAGTAACGCCAAGCTTTATTTCGAGGCTCCTTACAAGAGGTACAAGTACAAACAATCCCCAAAAACCATAGATAACAGACGGCACAGCGGCGATTAACTCAATGGAATTTTTTAAAAATTCAGAAAACCATCCCCTCGGGTAATATTCACCTAAAAAAATGGCGATTGCAAAAGAGAAAGGGACTGAAATAAGCAGCGCGAGGAATGAGGACAATAAAGTCCCTAGCAGGAAAGGGTAAGTTCCGTAAATATTCGCAACCGGATCCCATGTTTTTCCAAAAAGAAAACCAAAGCCCAATGCCTTTATAGAAGGCATAGATTGCACAATTAGCGTAAATAAGAACGAAAGAACTAAAACAAGAATGCTTACCGCAATTAGGACAAGCGAACCCTTAAAAAAATTCTCAACCCGTATCTGACCAAAAGATCTTTTTATCTTAATATTCTTCCAGACATCCATATTGGTGAAAGAAGAGATATCCTGCAACAACGTATTGCCACTTGAATCCTCCGTTTTACTAAATGGAAATTTCATCTCTAATTATTTATAATAACGGCTTGCCATCATACGACGCCGATTTAAGAATATCCTCTGCCATTAAAACTGCTGCGGGTGATAATGGAGCATAATGCAAGGGCTCGCAATATTGCTGTCCCTCATGAATGTTCCACCATAATAATTTCACAAGGTTTTGAGCCCTTCCCTGCGAACGATTTGCATAATTCTGATCTTTATAAATTAAGGCCCAGGTAAAACCGCTGATAGGATAACCATCAGCAGCATCAGTGTTAGTTAAAAACACCTTCGCATCGGCAGGTAGCTGTATATTTCCTGCTGCGCTGGTCGAAGCAATGGTTGGAGTTATAAAATTGCCGGATTTATTTTTTATTTGCGCAAAAGCCATTTTGTTTTGAATAGCGTATGCCAGTTCAATATATCCTATCGAACCAGGAGTTTGCTTTACCAAACCTGCAACACCTTCGTTTCCCTTGCCTCCAAGTCCTGCGGGCCAATTTACTGAAGAACCTTTACCGACTTTTGTAGTCCAGTCATTACTTACTTTAGAAAGATAATCCGTAAATATATTGGTGGTGCCACTGCCATCTGACCGATGCGCAATAACAATCGGCGTTGACGGTATTTGAACCCCGCTGTTAATAGAAGTAATCTTAGGATCGTTCCATTTTGTGATCTTTCCAAGAAAAATGTCTGCAAGCACTTCCGGTGATAGTTTTAATGTGTCCTTCACCTGTGGGAGATTATAACTGATAACCACCGCACCAGAGCACATGGGTATGTGCAAAACAGGTACACCCATTTTTTGTGCCTGCTCTTCATTCAGTGGAGCATCAGAATCGCCAAAATCAACAGTTTTGTTTATCAATTGCAATATGCCGCCGCCCGAACCAATAGATTGATAATTAATTTTGACTCCTGTTTCTTTATTGTATTCAGAAAACTGCTTTGAAAATAACGGGTATACAAATGTACTTCCTGCTCCAAGTAAAGTATTTGCATCACCTTTCAGAGAGGCTTCCTCACCGGATGCAGAACTGTTTGCATCACCGCCGCCATTGCATGCCTGCAATATCCCGCCTGCAAACAGGATTACCAGGATTGCAGGGAAAAGATTTTTTATTTTAAGATTTGATTTCATCGTATTCATTTTGAGCTCAGTTTTTATTTAAATTTTTGATTACTTACCAAATACAAAAAAGAAAGTTGTTCGGTAAACAAGATCATAATCTGTATTGGAAATTGTTGTTTGCTCACTCTTGTACCTGTTATACCAAATGTTTGGCATGAGGTGTACATTTTTCACAGGGGTAAAATCAAGGCCGACGGTGACAAAAATTTCTTTATTATTTGGCTCGTAGTTAGAAGATAATCCAAGGTATTTTGAAAAAGCATTGCTATCATACCTGGTATCGGGATTGAACGCATCAATCCTGGCAAAAAACCGGATTTTATCTTTAACGATAATTCCACGGACATAAGTTGAAACACCAAGCGATTTTGCATCAGTAGTATCTTTCAAGGCCCCATTTATTCCTATTACGTCGTTTTTCCCATTGTTCACAAAAGCTTCAACTCCTATAGTAAGTTTGGGTGTGTTATAAGCAACAAATCCTTTTAGCATATTCCTTGAGTGATGAAACTGGTCTGTCCAATTCAATCTTTGATAATCAGCATATACATCGAATATCAATTTCTTGTTGAGAAACATTGCATACACATCTCCGTAAAACCATTTGAAATTATTATTTTCAGACCTTGCGCTCTGCCCATTGCCCACCATTACATTATATCCGTAATTACCGCCATCATCAAATTTTCCCTGAAGAGTAACACCGAGATCAAAAGAAGGCGTTCTTCTTATGTCTATCATGGGCCTTTCAATAGAACGATACGACCATATTTTCTCTGTTAATAATGCAAATGCGGGTGTACTAACTTGCCCGACAACCAAATCTGTATTTTTCCAAATATTTTTCCAC
>JBDSGZ010000197.1:0-5705 GCA_039918735.1 Ginsengibacter sp. | reverse complement strand
ACCAAGTGCTATTACAATTCCGGCTATCACTCCGAAAAGAAATGCGCCGGCATAATATGCAGCGACGCCGAGGATGGCATAGCCCCATTTACTTTTGTCATTAAATCCCGCAAGGTTGTAATAATATTTACCAATGAAATAGATTAGCGCAAGTCCCAGCATGTTGGTTCTTTTTTTATATTAGTAATGAAAGCAATGAAACTTGGGACGGTGTTTCGATATGATATCTCGAGATGGCTGACATGTAAACAGTGTGTACAAAGTCAACCCGATAAAGATATATTTTGCTTGCTGATTTTGCAAACTCGTTTCTACTACTTTCTTTACCATGCATTATTCTATTCAAATCCTGCCCTTAAAATTATTCCTTATACATTTATTTCTTAATCGCATTTTAGGAGAGGCGATTTTCTATTCAAGAATACTTCATCGGGTACTTTGTTGGTCACGTTTAAAAAAAATAGTTCGTCTATTTTTAAATCAGGAAGATATCCCGTAAACCTTCAATTCATCTCTGCCTTTTTTAGATAAAGTGTATCCTCTAAAAAAACTTTCCCAACCTCCGCTTCTCTTCCGACCTTTACACAAAAAGATATTTATGGATCAGTATGATTTGTTTCAGCATCTACACCACCAGGAATCTCCACTTCTTATTGGTAACGTATGGGATGTGATCAGCGCGAAAGCTTTTGAAGAAAAAAGATTTAAAGCAATTGCTACGTCAAGCGCTGCTCTGGCGCGTACTATGGGTTATGAAGACGGTGAGAAAATACCATTTGAATTGTTGCTAACGATGGTGGAAAGAATTATAAACAACATCCACATTCCACTCTCTGTAGATATGGAAGGAGGCTATAGCAGAAACACAGATCAGATCATTCAAAATATAGAAAAGATCTATGATCTTGGCGCCGTTGGATTCAATATCGAGGACTCAGTGAAAGGCGAGAAAACATACATGCTTGCCGAAGATGATTTCAAAAAAATTCTTTCATTAATTAGAGAAGTGTGTGAAAGGAAAAACATGAAGATGTTCATCAATGCACGGACGGACGGCTATATCGTAAAGTTACCGGATCCATTAAATGAAACGCTCAAGAGAGCCAGGAGTTATGAGAGCGCAGGTGCATCAGGAATTTTTGTTCCTTTCTTATTTGATAAAGATGAAATAAAGCAAGTCGTTGCCGCAACGAAATTACCGGTGAATGTTTTTGCCACACCTCAGTTGCCAGGCTTTGATGAATTATCAGAAATCGGCATAAAAAGAATTAGCATGGGTACTTCTGTCCATGGAGCAATGATTCGCTCTGTTAAAAACAGTATTCAAAACGTACTGGACGATCAATCTTTTAAAAGCTTGTATTAAACTAATGTGGGTCGATGTCAACCGCAAGTGTCAACTCCTGCGAATCGTTTTCCCAAATACTACTTCTTAAGTCAATCAATTTTTGCCGGTCTGTGCCAACTACTTTTGCGAAAATATTACAGGCATCCAATCTTTTCCATTCGCCGTACCAAAGGCCAAAGCAATTTTATTTTTTTTTGTCTTTGGGATGAAATGGAGTGTCGGTTAGATAGGGGAGTATAAAATGTCCGCCATTGGTCAGGCTGATAGCGCTGGCATTTTAGACTTATTTATTCGTACAGATAAGGTTCCTGGTCGTAGGCCATCTTTCTAACATTTTCCATCACTCTTTTCATGTATGTTTTCCAAAATGTTTTTGCAAAGAGCCAGTTTATTGGATAAAGTAATACGACATCCGAATGCAACGTGTAGGTATATGCTACCAGGATTTTATTGTTTTCAATTTCAGCTGTTCGCCATTCCCCAACGAATCGTGAAAATCCCAGCATCCATGATTGAAATTCTTCTACCTGGAACTTCCAATATTTGTTTTCAATTCTTTCAAGGACTCTGTCAACAGAAGCAATGCCTCCTTTCTGTGTCAATGATTTTCCTGCGTATACTTTTTTGCAAGAATCCGGTTGTCCCCAAGCTTCGTCATCAGTGCAATGAGTTACCTTAGGCATAATACCGTAACCCGTATGGACCTTCGAAACATCACATAGTAAAGGCGTTTTAAAAGCTCTCTCCAAAGAGCATTCATAAATCGTGGATACTTTGACTGTTGAAATCATTTTGGCTTTGTTCTTTCTTTATTAGCAATTTCTCATATTGATTTTACAATAGCGTAAATTCTTCGATCATTGATCATATCTAAAAATGTTTTCATCTGCCTCACAAATATGTCTTCGATCATACTATCACCATCATTTGCCAAAAAAAACTTTGGAACAAAATATGTAACTCTTTGGTTTATTCACTAAATGATTTTCGGATGAATCGAAAAAATACAGCCGCAGTAGCTTTGTTGGCACTAGCCGGAACATCGCTTCTTTTAAATTCGTGCCGTACCATTCCAAAAGGAGTGAGTGCCGTAAGCAATTTTGACAAAGAAAAATTCCTGGGCAAATGGTATGAGATCGCACGTCTTAATTACCGGTTTGAAAAAAATCTAAATAATGTTACTGCGGAGTATTCTCTTAAAAATAACGGAACTATTAAAGTTGTAAATCGAGGCTATAATTTTAAGAAAGAAAAAGATGAGAAAGCGGAGGGGAGAGCCAAATTTGTTGGAGCAGGCACAGTAGGTAAATTAAAGGTTTCTTTTTTCGGGCCGTTTTATGCTGGTTATAACGTAATTGCGATTGATGAAGGCTATAACCATGCATTAATTGCAGGGAAGAATCATAAATATCTCTGGCTCCTTTCACGGGAGAAAACAATGCCTGACGATATAAAGAGTGAATATCTGTCAATAGCAAAAAAGGCAGGATATAATGTTGATGATCTGATTTGGGTGGAGCAAAGCAGGTGATATTATTTTTAATAACCACTTTCAAAATCTGGTGGGTGAATAAAAAGATTCATCAACCACATCTGTTTCATTTCCACTTCTCTTTAGCAAACCTGATAAACTGTTGCCAGTCATACAAATTAATATCATGCTTTCCCTCCCTGATGTGATATTGAATCGTACTGCCAACGGGATGAAATAAAGGCGGCTCCTCACCGGTACCTATTCCTTTTTTACCAAATAATTCATATACTGGTCCTGCATGTAGAGCGCTTAAAAACTGTCCTTTCGGATCAGCCCATAAATCTTCTGATGCACTTGATACGTACAATGGTCGTGGTGCTATCAGTGCCAAAAGCTCATGCTGATCCAAGGGCAATGCATCTGTGTTGTCATTGTATTTTTTATAAGCATCCACAAACCAATAAGGAAAACTTGTATTGATGATCTTCACAGTTTCGCCAAACCATCTTTTCGATAATGCAGCCCCACCTTCTCCTGATTCATTGGCAATGATTATGCTGAATCGCGGATCGGATGCGCCAGCCCACAAAGAGGTTTTGCCCAACCGTGAGTGACCGATTACTGCTACTTCTTTTGCATTGACATCTTTGTCTTTTTCGAGGTAATCCATAATGCGGCTTACTCCCCAGGCCCATGCACCTATTGCTCCCCATTCCTCCGGCTGTATTTTCAACACATCTTTCATTGTTGTGCGAATTCCTGTTTTCCATCCATCAGGTTTATCCAATTCTATATCGCCATTGTAAGCAGTGACGACGCCAAAGCCAGCACCGATTATTTCTTTTACAGGCCAGCGGGAAGAGTTGGTGCCGCGTGATGCATCGTTGTTAGGCCCTGTAAATTCGGGAAAGGCTAAGCGATCAGATAAAAAAATCGCCTTGTCGGGTTGCACGGTCGCATTGCCTGAAAAATTATACCCAAGGAAGACAGGAGCGGGGCCTTTAATATGATTCGGTAAATACATCAGCACATCTACAAAGACAGAATTATCACCCCGCTTTAAAAAAATTCTTACCTGCTTGCGTGTCGCGGTTCCATTCAACGCATTGCGATCAGTTTCCCTGATTTTATAATGAATGGCCACAGGCGTTTTGGGATAATGCCCATAAACATTTTCCTCAAATAAATGATAGAGATAAGGCCGCTGTATCTTTTGCCACTGTACCACGCTTGTAACTTTTTCTCCGTCAGCCATCATCAATGGATCGGGTAAAGTATAAGGTCTTACTTTAGCCTCATCCGTGTTGGCATCAGGATTTATTTGGGAAAGTGCCGTCATTGATTTTAGTGACGCGATGGCTAAGCCAACAAGCAGTAGTGTGTTTTTTTTTAAGGTCATACTGGAGAGTTATGTAGTTAAATCTTTGAGGAGCAACGCGTGCTTCCTTCCCATACACAGATATGCATTATGTTGCTATTACAAAGCATATCCGTGCCTTGAAATTACATCATACTATCAATGTGTCAAGCTAAATAATGCCTTATAAGTTACTGCACAACCAATCGCATATTATTCGTATTTCAAGTTCGTTCCTGACGTGTATAATGTAAACCTCTTGTGCCAAACCAAACCATTATTACGTAAGAGGCTCTCCTTTAGAATACATTACTGTGTTGAGAAGCGTTAGGGTGATCGTTATCGATCTTTTCAGCGCCTTGATTCTCCCGCCGTCCTTAAAGCTTCCTTCTATACCCTCCAAATCATGTAGAAGAGGAATCAGGGCCTTCTTGTATGCCAGACGTCCGGCACGATCCAAATAAATCGGATTTGCCATCCAGGCTGCCGGCCCAGGGGAATCACCTACAAGTAAGTCCATTTTGAACTCGCCTGCGGGACCAGTGTTCTTATACTTGCGGAATCGTTCCACAGCATCACCCCATTGGTCGAAATATGCTTCCTCGCCTTTTAGGAAAATTTGAACAAGTTTCTTACCCGCACCCTCGTTCTGAGGACGATAAAGGTGTTCGATCACTTTTGCTACAACATCTTCTATGTTTTGACTGGTATCGGAAGACATAAGTCCCCCGCAGGCTATGTTCACCTCTGTACCTGGATTGTTCACAGGCCCCTGGTAGTGCATGAGTCCCCGGCCACCCTGGTCAAACTGCTCCTTAATAGCTGTTGCCTGGGACCTCATATGAGGGATGAAGAATGACTCCCGATCCCATCTCTGCCCTGGGTAGAGCCACCGCCCCCCGGATGTTCCGTAGGTGCAGTTCAACTGCTTAATAAATGCAGACCTTTCGTCCGAAGGAATATAGGTGCCATGCCAGCCTTGATCGTAGAAGCCATCTATGTGCTTACTAAGTTCGATTATATATTTCTTGTCAGACTCGGTGAAACGCTCGTTACTGTCCTGTGCCCATTGTATAGGTATTACGTTTATTAACTTCTCTGGCCACTTGCTCCGGATGTAGTCGGCGGTTTTGCCATTGATGCGTGAATGGTATTCAACTACTCCGGCCTTCCCTGCACAATGGGGGCAGAAGCAGCCTCCCTGGTCCATTGATTCCAAATGTAAACCGTCGAAACCAAATTCTGACAGAACGAAGTCCAATATTTTCTTCACCCCATTCAAATGATTCGGGATGTGCATCACACATGGCCTGTTTGTTCAGTGAACCATCGCGGTTAATTGCTGTAAGCGCAGGATTGTTCTCAATGATCTTTTCGTAACCCTAACTCATGACTCCCATTCCATAGATAACTTTGATCCCACGTTCATGAGCATACGCCAATATTTTCTTCACCCTACGACTGCGCTCATTATCGATCCCTTCGCCCAGGTTTAGCGGCCAGGATTTTGTTGCTAACAATCCCCA
>JBDSGZ010000196.1:0-7290 GCA_039918735.1 Ginsengibacter sp. | reverse complement strand
CGATCAAAGTCCTGCGAATCCATGGAAGATTTGGCAAACAGCAAAGTTCGTGGATAATACAACTTATTCGGGCGATTTTGTACTGATGCGCTCTGCAGAAACTTACCTCATCGACGCTGAGGGACTTGCGCAGACGGGACAGTTAGAACCGGCAAAAGATGCGTTATTTGAACTGCAAAAGAATCGCGATCCTGGAGCAACCAGGTCCACGGCTTCAAATAAAGACAAATTGATCGATGAAATTTTAATGGAGCGGCGTAAAGAATTGTATGGAGAAATGGGTGTTGAATATTTTGACTTGAAAAGATATCAACGCCCGCTAATGAGAGATGGCAATCAATGGAGCAGTGTAGTAGATGTTTCGGCAGATGACAACAGGTGGAGATGGCAATTACCGCAAACAGAAATGGATGCGAATAAAAGCCTCTCAGCAGCAGACCAAAATCCTCTTTAACCTTAAAAACGAAAGCATGCCAGTTAAAACCTTTTCCTTTTTCATCGTTTACGTCCTTGCGTCATCTTTCCTGCTGTCCTGCAAAAAAGACAATACGATAAACACACCGGTCCTTTCAGAATTTGTGTCTTCCGCGACTCTTGGAAAATATTTTATTAAGAATGATCCTAATTCAGTTTTCAAAATCCCAGTTGGAATCACGACTGTCTCTAATTCACCCCGGACGATCAATTTTGAAGTCTCGTCCCCAACAGGAGCAGTCGACGGCCATGAGTATTCGCTTGGAACTTCTTCAATCACCATTCCCGCGGGAACTTCGGTTGATTCGATATCGCTAAAAGGAATTTATGCAGCGTATGACGGTGGCCGAATCGATACGCTTGTATTTACCATAACAGGTGGAGATGTTTCAACCTTTAAAAATTCGGCTAAGTATTCAGTTGTATTGCAGCAGTACTGCGATGTTGATCTCAATAGTTTTCTTGGCACTTATTCAAATTGCTTCGATAACGGAAACTATGGACCTTACGAAATAAATGTGTTATCGGCTGTAGCTACCGGACCTACAACAGGTTATTTAATGGTGGAAAACCTTTGGGATGCTGGTGGGGCAACTCCTATTCGGGTAAATCTTGACTGGTCAGATCCATCTAATTTTACAACCTATGTTCCTGCGGACCAGCCGCTTTATAACGATCCCAGTTATGGCCTGGCAAAAGTAGCGCCAGATGGAACTGGTATATTCACGTCATGTAACGTTAGCTTTACTTTCATCTATGAAGTTTACGTAGATGGCAATACATTTGGTACTACTTCTACAACTATGGAGCGGTAAAATAAACGTCATTTGAAAAGGCATTTTTTATATTTGCATAACAAATTATAAATATGCCCGATCAACCAGCGGCTCCGAACCAGTTAAACATCGAGATATCAGAAGAAATATCCGAAGGAGTTTATGCAAACCTTGCTATAATAACCCACAGCCATGCTGAATTCGTTATCGATTTCGTAAATGTAATGCCGGGGACCCCCAAGAGCAAAGTAAAAGCAAGGATGATCCTTACTCCCACTCATGCAAAACGGTTTATGAAGGCAATGATAGATAATGTCAAGAAATTTGAAACCGCAAATGGAACTATCCAGGATATTGAAGCTGTTGAACTTCCGTTGAATTTTGGTGGACCTACCGCACAGGCTTAGTTGGATGTATTTACATACTCTTCTTTTATTCAGAGTAAACCTTCATCTGCGAAACTAAAATACCCTTCATCACTTACAATAAGATGATCAATCACGTTTATCTCCAGGTACTTTCCAGCCACCTTTAATTTTGACGTGAGTTCCTCATCTACCTTGCTGGGTTTGAGGCTTCCTGAAGGATGATTATGGCAGAGCACAATGGAAGTGGCTCCTGCGTCAAGCGCCTTCTTGAACAGAATCCTTGGATCTACCACGGTACTTGTCATCCCACCTTTACTGAGGATTTCAAAATGATTTATTTTATTGGATTTATTTAAAAAGACAACTGCAAAAACCTCGTAACTATAGTCCTTTAGGGTAGCCTTCAGATAAATCGCAAGCTCGTTGCTTGAACGAACGTAAGTTTTATTAATGGGTGAAATCGTTTGTCTTCTTCGCCCTAATTCGAGCGCCGCCGCCAGTGTAATTGCTTTGGCTTCTCCAATTCCTCTTATACCCATTAGATCGGCCAAAGAAAGTTTTCCTAATTTGTCGAGATTGTTGTTGCCAAGTAACAAAACTTCTCTCGCAAGATCAACGGCGCTACTTTTTTTATTTCCGGTATTAATTAGTATTGCAAGCAGCTCTGAATCACTCAAACTTTCTCTTCCTTTTGCGAGAAGTTTTTCACGTGGGCGATCGTCCACGGCCCAGTTTTTTATAGAGGTGGAAGACTTGTTAGGATTTTCCATATTTTTTGCTGTATTTCAAGCAATATAAATTATAAATTCGCCCCACACTAAATTCGCTTTAAAATACTCGCCCAATGCATCCCAATGTAAAAATATTTTCCGGAACAGGTTCTCAATACCTTGCCAGGCAGATCGCTCTAAGATTTGGAGAACCTCTTGGAAAAATAAACATCAATAAGTTCAGCGACGGTGAAATAGGAGTTGACTATGCTGAAAGCATAAGGGGGCAATTCGTTTTCCTGGTTCAAAGCACATTTGCGCCAACTGACAATTTGATGGAGCTTTTGTTGATGATTGATGCAGCTAAACGTGCGTCTGCATATAAAGTCATCGCGGTGATCCCATATTTTGGCTATGCCAGGCAGGATAGAAAGGATAAACCAAGGGTCGCAATTGGTTCGAAGTTAGTAGCAAATATGCTCACTGCTGCGGGAGCTGACAGGGTGATTACGATGGACCTTCATGCTCCCCAGATCCAGGGATATTTTGATATTCCTGTTGATCATCTTGACTCGTCGGCAATTTTTATTCCATTCATTGAAGATCTTAATCTTGAGAACCTCACATTCGCTGCACCGGATGTTGGCAGCGCCAATAGAATCAGAGAAATCGCAAGCTACTTTGAAGTTGAAATGGTAATCTGCGATAAGCATAGAAAACGGGCCAACGAAATATTTAGCATGGTGGTAATTGGTGACGTTACGGATAGAGACATCGTATTGATGGATGATATATGCGACACTGGTGGCACACTTGCCAAGAGTGCCGGATTATTGAAAGAAAAGGGGGCACGCAGTGTTCATGCCTTTTGTACTCATCCTGTGCTAAGTGGTAACGCTTATCAAAATATTGAAAACAGCGTTCTGGAAGAATTGGTTGTGTGTGACACGATTCCTTTAAAAGAAACGTTGGATAAACTTAAGATCGTCTCCGTGGCAGATTTATTCGCGGTTGCTATCCGGAACGCCTACGAGAATAAAAGCATAAACAGTCTTTTTCTGAAGAGTAAGATTTTAAGAAGGAATCAATCGAAGGCTGAATAAGTAAATAAAACCTTGTTGCTAATTTTCAGTCGCCACTTCGTTTTCGGCAGATATACGGCCAGAAATTTAAATTAGATTTCCTACCTTTGCGCCTCAAAATTTTTTTAAAATGAAATCAATTACAATCGAAGGACAACTCAGGACCGAATTTGGCAAATCAGCCACCCGCCAACTTCGCTCTGAGGAAAAAGTGCCAGGTGTAATTTACGGAGGTGCTCAAGAGATTAATTTTTCTGCTCCGGCAACTGCTTTCAAAAGCATTGTTTACACTTCAGAATTTATGCTGGCAGAAGTAAAGGTGGATGGCAAATCCTATAAATGCGTGTTGAAAGACGTGCAATTTGATAAGGTTAGCGATGCACTTATCCATTTGGATTTTCTTGAACTGGTTGGAGAAAAAAAGGTAACTGTTTCAATTCCTTTAAAGTTTACAGGTGTTCCTGCAGGTGTAAAAGAAGGTGGTAAACTTGCGGTTAAGATGAAGGCATTAAAGGTCAAAGCTCTTCCACAGCACTTGCTTGAAAATATTGAGATGGACCTTTCTGATCTCAAGTTGAATGAAAACGTGAGAGTTCAGGACGTTAAAGTTGAAAACATGGAAATTCTCAATTCTCCCCGTATTCCGGTTGCGTCCGTTACGATGACACGTCAACTGAAGCAGGAAGAGGCAAGTGGAACCAAAACTGCCCCGGCAGCGGAATCAAAGGCTGGTTCGGCAGCAAAGCCAGAAGGAACTGCAAAAAAATAACTTATACAACATTTTCAATGCTCTCTTAATCGGGGGCATTTTCATTTGCAACCGATGCGTTCGTTTAGGCAAGTCCAAAGTTTACGTACATTTGCCGACTTCGAAAGGAGTCGCTTTTCAATAATTTTTTTTTATGGGAATGGATAGGAACACGGTTGTTGGATTTGTACTTTTAGCCCTTTTGTTTATTGGATATTTTTACTATACCCAAAAGGGTCAGATGGCTGTGGAAAAGCAAAGGCAACATGTAGCAGACTCACTAAGCCGATTGAAGCCACGCATTGACAGTTCCACTAATACAGCTTCCATAATAGACACATTAATAACAAAGGCAATCTCATCCTCTTCCAATGTAATGCAGGATTCTGCTGCAAGGGAAGAAGAAATGACAGTTCAAAACAAGGTGCTGAAAATTACTTTCAGCAACAAAGGTGGTCAGCCAAAAATAGTTGAGTTAACGAATTTTAAGACTTTCGATAAGAAGCCACTAATCCTCCAGGACGGCACCTTTGATAATATTTCTTACGCGATAAATGTTGGAGAAAACCAAACCGCTCAGACTGGAGACCTGTTATTTACCGCCGCTCCGGTTCAAAAGACCGGGGATGGAAAGCTACTGGTGACTTATACATTGCAAACAAAAAATGGTGAAAAGATTGAACATCAGTATGTGCTTGAGCAGGATAACTATATGCTTGATTTCAATGTTAACATGGTTGGTGCGAATAAACTTCTCAGTCAGAATAAGCTCAGTTTAACCTGGCAGGCCAAGGCAAAAAAGCTCGAAAAAGACATTGATTGGGAAACCCAACAATCACATGTTTCCTACGTTGAAGGCGGAGATTATGATTTTGAACATTTAGCTGTTGGTAAAAGTGATGATGTGAAATTGGGACAACCCGTGAGTTGGGTAGCCCTGAAGCAGCAGTTTTTCGCCGCTTCGATTGTCGCAAAAAATAAATTTACAGGTGGTGAAATCCGTTGGGAAACACCTGCAGATACAAGCCTTGAAACGATTGCAAAGGCCACGGCTAATCTGCGCCTGGACGTTCCTGAAGGAAGTGTTGCTTCTATTCCGATGCAATTATTTTATGGTCCCGGTGATTATAAAATATTGAAATCTTACGATAACCAGATGTATAATATGGTACCGCTGGGTTCTGGCATATTTGCATTTGTAAAGTACATCAACCGCGGTTTTGTGATGCCGGTTTTTGATTTTCTTTCGGCAAGGATTGCCAGCTATGGTCTCGTCATTGCGCTTCTCACTATCATCATACGGTTACTTATTTCACCTCTTACTTATCAAAGCTATTTGAGTGGAGCAAAAATGAAACTGCTTAAGCCGGAGATAGATTCACTGAAAGCTAAATTTGGAGACGACAAGCAATCATTTGGAATGGAGCAAATGAAACTATTCAGAAGTGCCGGAGTCAATCCGCTGGGAGGATGTATTCCCGCATTGCTTCAGATACCAATCTTTTTCGCGCTCTACAATTTCTTTAATTCTAATATCACGCTAAGGGGGAAGAGCTTTTTGTGGGCTACTGATTTGTCTTCTTATGATTCAATATATAATTTGCCGTTTAACATTCCCTTCTATGGCAGTCATGTAAGTCTCTTCACAATATTTGCAGTTGTAACAAGTCTCCTGATTTCACTTTATGGTATGAGTAATATGCAGGACACCGGCAACCCTGTGATGAAGTACATGCCTTTTATTTTTCCAATCATTCTGTTGGGTGTTTTCAATAGGCTACCATCCTCTCTTACCTGGTACTATACTGTTTCTAACGCGATCACCTTACTTATACAATTTGTTATTCAGAGGTATATTATTGATCATGAAAAAATCCTGTCACAGTTGGAGGCAAATAAAAAGAAGCCAGTAACTAAAAGTAAATGGCAGGAAAAAATTGATGCAATGCAGAATAGCAACAAGAAACTGCAAAGCATGCAGCAAAAAGCAAAATCCAATACAAAGAATAAGTGAGGCGATGATCTGCAACCTTAATCTTCTGAATGAAGTCTTTTAATGGAACTTTGGAGACAAATAATAAAGATGAAATTTTTTAGAACTTCACCACTTTTTTTATTGTTGTTTGGGATCCCCCTTACAGGCATGGCTCAAAGTACGATGAGTGAAGGTTCCCTTGTTTATAATATATCAGTGGAAACTGGAAGCGTCGAGCCTAAAATGGCTGACATGCTCGATGGAGCAACGACTACAGTATACCTAAAGGGGAATATGAGCCGGACAGAAATGGTGAGTGGGCTTGGAAGCGAAGCAACCATTCACAATGCAACGACCGGTGGCGGTGTTATTCTGAAAGATTATAGCGGCCAAAAGTTAATGATAACCCTCTCTCCTCAGGATTGGGAAAAAAACAACCGGAAGTATGATGGAATTACTTTCGAGAACACCGGGGATCCTTCAGTTATCGATGGTTATAATTGCAGGAAGGCAATCGCAAAATTGAAAGACGGGACTACATTTACTGTTTATTATACCACTGACATTACTTTAAATAATAAAAGCTACGACTACCAGTTTAAAACCCTTCCGGGCCTTGCTGTACAATATGAAATGCAAAACGGAAAAATGAAATTTAAATTCACGTTATCCAAGGTAAGTTTTGATCCTGTTCCAATAGTCAAATTTGAAATTCCAAAAGCTGGATACCGCGTATTGACGTATGAGGAAACGAAGAAGTAGTCTTGGAATATTTATTTATTTTTCCCTATAAAAAATTGCTGAGAAATCGTTGAAATAAAAATCCCTGCGATTAGGGCAGGCTTTAATATTTTGTAGTTTGAAACTGGTGATTCTCTGTATTCCAGGTTACTTTTTGGATCTTATAATTAATTTGGATCCCTCACTTTGGCTGTATTCAGGGATTAATATCTTGTGCTTGTAAGGAATTAAATAAATTGTATTTCCCTTTTTATACGAAATTATTGCATCGCTCACGATGGAGTTTCCGATTTGCTGTTGGTTGAGTAAAAAGCTTCCCTTATAATTAAGCTTCGATTTTAAGTCGAAACGAATCGAGTTCTTCAAAGTTCCGGCATTTGCAATATTCAACCGTGTCTTATCTTTCTTGACGAAGC
>JBDSGZ010000195.1:0-12202 GCA_039918735.1 Ginsengibacter sp. | reverse complement strand
ACGTAAATATTTTGTTGATGAGCAACCCGAGGGTGATGGCAGCCATGAGTGATGATAAAATTCTGCCGGCCGCTTTAGGACGAAGAAATATTAGAACTGGAGCGCTGACTCATTCACTGACCATTTTTGCAGCCATGTCCGTGCTGATTGTTTTCTGGGCTAAAGAGTTCGATACCATTTTAAGCTTTACAATTTTTCTTGATTGCTTTGGAATGATCTTCTCTGCTGCGAGCATTTTTATAATCCGACAACGAACAGCCCACCTAAACAAAAGTGAAATCTATTCTATGAAACTCTATCCCTTGCTGCCGTTGATCTTTATTGCAGCCTATACATTTGTCGGGGCAAGCCTTTTTATCACCGAGACAAAAACTTCCCTCGTAGCTCTTGCCGTGCTTGCAGTTTTTATCTTGATTTATTTCGTTGCCGCTCGGGCCGGCGGAAAAATTGAAACCGTTTAGGCTATTATAAATTACCTTTATTCATCGAAAACAGTGCTAAACTGTGGAGAAAAGAGAACGGTTTTTGATACGTTGATTTATCTATTTTTGCCGGATGCATAAAAAATTAAAACTTCTTTTTGTTTTTTTATTTATCATAAATGTTTGCTGTGCCCAGGAAAAATTTACGCTGAGAAAGTGTGTGGAATATGCCATTGAAAATAATATTTCAATCAAACAGCAGGATATCAGGGCCAGGGTGGCAGCGGTAACTTTGAGGCAAAGCGAATTATCCAGGATCCCCAACGCGAATTTTAGCAACAACGCAGGCTACCGTTTTGGAAAATCCCAAAACCCTTCTACAGGAATTTTAGAGAGCCAGAATTTCTTCCAGGTTGGGCTAAACCTTCAATCGAGTGTAGAGATTTTTAACTGGTTCTCAAAAAAAAATATTATCCAGGCGAACGATTGGTCTGCCCAGGCTGAGAAAGCAGGAACAGATAAACTGAAAAACGACCTGGCGCTTTCAGTGGCGAATTCCTACCTGCAGGTTTTGTTGGCAAGAGAGCAACAGGAAATTGCAGATGTGCAGATTAAGCAATCCACTGCCCAGTTAGATGTGGTGAACAAGCAAGTAAAAGCAGGAGCACTGCCGGAACTGAATGCAGTGGAACTGGAGGCACAACTTGCTAACGATAGCGCGACTTATATTTCAGCAAAAGGAAATGTGGAGCAGGCAAAATATGTTCTCAAGTCCTACATGAATCTCGATGCGGCAGCGCCATTTGAAATAGATGAACCTTCGGCCGACCAGATTCCACTCGAGCCGATTTCCGAACTTCAGCCTGAAAATGTATATGCGCTTGCACTGGTTAATCTGCCGCAACAAAGAGTGAATGAATATAATTTGAAAGCTGCGCAAAAGAGTTCTCTAGCCGCGAAGGGTTCTCTCTATCCAACTATCTCTGCCTACGGCGGGTTAAGCACCAATTATGGGTATTCCCGGACGGCCATATATGATCAGATTTTTAATGGATATTCTAATAGTGGTCTTGTTGTGCCTAATGGAATTGGAGGATTTCTCGATGTGCAAAAACCTCTCTATACCAATGGTGGCAAAAAAGGTTATATCACGTCTGACCCGCTCGGTACTCAATTCAGCAATAACTTTGGTCAATCGTTTGGCATAAGTATTTCGGTACCTATCTTCAACGGTTGGCAGGCAAAGGCAAATTACGAAAGATCAAAGTTGGATATTAAGACGATGGAATACCAGGTGCAGCTTGATAACCAAACATTGAAACAAGATATTTACCAGGCCTTCAACTCCGCGATCGTTGCGCTTGAGACGTTCAACTCCGCTTCTAAATCAGTGGATGCTGCACAGAAAACCTATGACTTTGCTTTGAAAAGATTTAATGTTGGTATGCTGGGCACGTTCGAACTAATCACTGATCAAAACAATTTGTTTAAGGCGAAGCTTCAATATATTTTGAATGAATTTGACTACGTGTTTAAAATGAAGGTTCTCGAATTTTATAAAGGGCAGGGAATAAAACTTTAGTGCCGCATTGGTGATGAGGTGGGTCGAGAAGCTGTTTAAATTCCCGGGTCGGCAAAAAAATAAAACTACGAAGGAGGAAAATATGAGCAAGACATTAAAATGGATAATATTTTCATTGGTAGCGTTGATCGTACTAATGGTGATTTTAAAGAAAACTGGGGTGCTGGGAAAGGATGAAGGTATAAAGGTAACTGCTGAAAAGGCAGAACTGAGAACTATCGTGGAGACGGTAAATGCAAGTGGAAAAATTTATCCTGAGATAGAGGTAAAGATGAGCCCCGATATTTCCGGTGAAATTGTGGAGTTAAATGTAGATGAAGGGGACAGTGTGAAAAAAGGCCAGGTGCTTGCAAAGATTTATGGAGATATATATGCTACTCAACGGGACCAGGCGGCTGCAATCGTAACTCAGCAACAGGCTCAGGTTGCCAACGCATCGGCTTCATTGGGCGCACTGAAAGCTTCTTTGGACCAGGCCAGGAAGACTTACGAAATGCAAAAGGAATTGTATGATGAAAAAGTGATCTCTCAGAACGAATTCAATACGGCCGACGCGGCCTATCAATCTGCCATTGCAAATTACAGCGCCGCAAAACAGGGAATCAACGCCGGCAATGCAAGCGTGGCAAGCGCGAGAGCGGGTCTCGCAAAAGCTAACAAGGATATAAGCCGTGCAACACTCGTGGCTCCAATGGATGGGGTCATCTCATTGTTAAGCGTGAAGAAAGGAGAACGCGTGGTTGGAAGCTCAATGATGGCAGGTACTGAGATGATGCGCATTGCAGACATGAGCAAGATCGAAATAAGAGTGGATGTGGGTGAGAACGATATTCCCAAGGTTCATCTTGGAGACAGTGCAACGGTGGAGGTGGATGCATATAATAATAAAAAATTCTACGGGGTAGTAACACAAATAGCAAGTAGCAATGTGGGCGCCGCTACGCAAACTGCCGCTGCAAGCGCCAGTACCGATGTTACCAACTATAAAGTTTATATCAGGCTTTCACCGGATTCATATAAAGATTTGATCGATCCTTCGAGGCCAAAAAGTTTTCCATTTAGACCCGGCATGAGTGCAAGTGCTGACATACAAACAAAAACGCACCAGAATGTTTTGTCGGTGCCGATCAATGCTGTAACGGTTCGCGATGTGAATGATTCTACAGGAAATACTGCGGTAAGAGAGCCTAAGAAAAAGAATGATAACATGTCCACGACTGACGCAGATAATTCGGACGACAATGATGTAGAGGAAGTGGTGTTCGTGGTAAAACCGGACAACACGGTGGAAAAACTGAAAGTGTCCACTTCAATACAGGACATCAACTATATAGAAGTTACCTCCGGCCTGAAGGAAGGTGATGAAGTGGTGACAGGCCCCTATGATGTGGTTTCAAAAACCCTGAAGAATAAGGGAACGGTGAAAGTAGTTCCGAAGAACGAACTGTTTGATTCAAAAAAATAGGAATAAGAGCCTTGTAGCTTTTAGTGCCGCGACAGCCGTTTCCATTTCCTTTCGCCGTGCAAAGATGTTTGCTACGGTAGGAATTCCTATTAGCGTATCATAAGATGCCAGCCCTTGATTGGATGCAAACTCAGGTGAATATTTCTTATCAATATCGATGAGAATTTGTGTGTATTCATTGGACTTCTTTACCCATTCTTTATTGGAATGATGGTCAGCCTGCACTTTACTTATCATGGGAAAAAACGCGATACTTAAAATCATCAACCCTGCCAATACCTTGACGCGATAGTACATGAACTTGATTTTTAGAATTAAAATTATATCAAAACAATCAACGTACCATTTAGGATTTGTTCGATGAAATATGAGCTGTTACAATTGTCAATAGTAGTTTTTATAAATGATGGCGATAAAATCAGCGGTATTGAAAAGTAAAATGCAGTGAGCAGAAATCAGAAATAACGCAAGAAGTATCTTGCAAAATGATTACAAGTTTTTAGGAGAAAGAGAATTCAGAAATCAAACTCAATATGAATAGTGAAACGCAACCCTATCCATTCAATAACTGCGCAATCACTTTCCAGAGCGTCATACTGCTTGTTAGGATGACAAGTATTCCAATCGCTATAAACATCTTTTTCATCGGAACTTTTCCAACAAGTCTGGCTGCAAGTGGCGCAGCAACTAATCCGCCGAAGATCAAGCCTGCGATCTAGACCAGGGGAAGGCTTTTCAGCAGTATAAAGAAAGTGATGGAACTGGCGAGTACCACGAAAAACTCCGCAAGACAAACAGAACCGATCACATATCGTGCGCTCTTCCTTTTTGAAATGAGAGTGCTGGTAACAAGAGTTCCCCAGCCTCCTCCCACATAAGAATCCATGAAGCCGCCTATGGTAGCAAGCCATCCTGCTTTTTTGATTTTTCCGGAGAGTTGTTTCTTCTTAAATGCTTTTTGTAAAATGAAATAACCCAGATACAAAGTGTAGATCGAAAGTGGAACCCTGATATAAGAAACATACCGCTGGCTGAAATAAGCCATGGTGGCTCCAATGATGGCTCCTATGATACCCGGTATTACGAGCGCCTTGAATAATTTTTTATTAATATTTCCGAAGCGGTGATGGCTATAGCCGGAAACTCCACTCGAAAAGACTCTTGCAGAGTGAACCCTGCTACTGACAATCGCAGGACTCACTCCGTTGGCTAAAAGAAATGTGGTGGAAATGGTGCCATTGCTTGTTCCAGAAACTTCTTAAACAAACGACTAATGCTTCTGTTACTCATCTGCATTTCTGCATTCAGCGTTCGATATACTCTTCTATCAGCTATCCATTTGCTAAACCAAATAAAACGGTTCGACATACTTACTGCCTTATTATCCCATTGAAAAAGAAGTCCGCAATCTTTGCATTTGTAACGCTGCTTGTTATTTTGTTTACCCCATTTAATGACCTGATGACTGCCGCATCCCCAGCACGATTTTTTTTGACATAATAGTTGAAATTGAAAAGGGTTTCAATTTACTTCATTGAAACCCTTACCTGACTTATATCTCAAAAGATTTTACCAACTATTTTTGTCCTCTTTGTCTGATTTCTTCAATATGCTCTTAATATGAAAATTCGGCTTCGGTGAGTTTATGAGCAAACCCTATTTATAAGGCATTAACTTCACCTCTCTCAAATCCATCATTGCACCTTTTTCAGTTTTTGAATTAGATTTAAGGATCACTTTTTGAAGTCCGGCAGATAAATAAACAGTTCCGATTTTCTGTGTTTTGTAGGTAAACCATGAACCGGTTTTACCCACTTTCCCTCTCACTTTTTTGTTTCCTGCTTCAAATAGTATAGATTTTCCAGCTTCATTATCTGAAACAGACCATTCCATGTACACCTCATATTTACCACCTTTGTCCAACTGCACATTCCATTCCGCCTGGTCTTCTGTAGTAAACCACCCGAATGCTTTCCACTCAGGCATATATTTGATTTCGGGTCCAACTGCCTGCGCATGTGTTGCGGTCAAATGAAAGGCACCATCGTTTCCGCGTTGAATCACTTCCTGGTTGTTAGTGGATTCTCTCGCGACTTTGAAGGCAGCAGGAATAATGTCATGTACGGCAGCTATTATAATATCCTCTACCTCTTCCGCAAAAGGTGATGGCTTATCATAATAATACATACTTGATTCAGCTTCATATCCTCCTTCCTTAATCACGCGACGGGAAGCAATATAGCAGGGAACATCATTAGAATAACCGTTGATCCACAGATGTTCAGCGCCTAACTCATCTTTGAGACGCGTAGAGTAGTCAACCACTACTTCCCCTGCAAGATTTATCATAGCCAGTTTATTGCCGAAGTTCCAGATCTGAACCGGATAATTTAACTCTGAAGGAATTGTTCCTCCTCTTTCAACACGATCCAGTGCCAGGCGTGCATAATATCCTTTAACTGTTTTATCTTTCGTAAGCTCAATCAATTCAGGAACCGTGGGCACTTTGGAGAATGGTAACTTGATCCATTTCATAATTCCAACTGGTGGAGAAGTGAGTTGCTGAAGCTGTGAAGTAAGTAACTTATCAACATTGTCAGAGATCTCCTGGCCGTGTGACCTGACATCTTCCATCTTACCACGTGGCTGCGGATTGGCATCGCCGGCGCAACCAAGAGCAACCATAGCCATGACACCAGGATGATTGGTTTCTATAATTTTCTGTGCTTCACCAATCCAATCGCCATGAATTTCATTTACATCACCATCCAATGTGGTTCCATGACAAGCATAATTGACCAAAACTGCCCTTAAGGTGCCGTCAGGATTTGTAATGCGTAAAAGGGGCAAAGCAGGGTCTGTGGGACCACCTTTTGTCCGGCGGTTCATTGCAAATAAAGCCTGGCCCTGTCCCCAGGCTACAAAAGCCGGCTTACGATTTTTAAGAGCAGCCAGAGCTAATTCTTCAAGTTTCCCGCTAAGCTGTTCAGTGTACTGTGCAACATGCAACAACTGATCCAATGCCAGCAAAGAGTCACTAAAATGATCCCTCCTGTATTGAAGAATGTTAAGAAGATTACCTACTTCAGGTCCCCCATGTGTATGAGAAGCGCAGATAACAAGTTGCCCAGGAATGATCCCGGCTTTTTTTGAAAGTTGCTCTTCTAATTTTGCAGTGATACGTCGGGGAATTCCAATTAGGTCAACAGTAATAAAAATGGATGGATGCTGGGCATCACTGCCAAAAGCCAGTGCCTTTGCTTCCAGCCTCTGTATTACCCCGTCCGATTCAGACTTAACCCTGGATGCGTAGCCGGCAAGGCGTATGGGGCCGTCCGGGGTAATATCTGCTCGGGCTACTCCTACTTCCATGGTTGAATTGGTAGCATTTATTTGTTGTGAAAATGAAATTTTGCTAAAAAGTAAAAAAGCAATCATCAGAATAAAACCGGTAAGATTTGCAATTAATTTTAGGTTTAATTTCATAATTTTTGATTTTTGTTAATTAGTATAAAATTAGATGCATAAAGCCCATGGAATTCTTTTCAATCTTTCCGATGGCAGCGCCAATCTGTTCCATAGCTACTCTTGAGTAAGAAGCATGGTTAAAAAAGAATCGAATTATTCACTCATCAACTGTCATTTCACAGGCATTATATGGATAAACACCATCATGATATCTACCATAAATTTTCCAGCTAAGTCATTCCATCTATTTATGAAGATTAATACGATTATTCTTATTATTTGAAAGAAATGGAAAAGTAAATCATATCATAATCCATTTTTTAAATAATTCTACCTTAAATCCCATACAATAATTTCCATTGATGTTCTTATCTTTCAAATATTTTCAAGCCAGCTTTCAGCTTACATTAACGATTATCCTCTTCACTGGTTTTTAATTGACTCAGCATTCTTGTGAATTTTATCAATCGCAGCAACAATATAGTCCATATCTGACCTCGGGCCAAGTAGCATATTCTGAGTAAACCAAACTCCTTCCTCGTTACATACTACATCATTTTGTGGGCATCGGTTTCTTTCCAGATATTTATCGAAATCCAACATATCCGCTGAATACATTTTCTTAAAATTTTTGGATTGAAACGCATTATGCAAAAAGGGCTTGTCATTTAAGGTGGTATAACCACTTGAGCAAGGAACTCCTTCTTCGCTTAAAGCTTTAAGAAATTCTGCACGCGGCAATCCTTTAAATTCTTCTTTTTTATAACGAAAAGGGAAGAGATGAAAGGCCGCCCTGGTTACATGATCATACAATTTATAAGGAATGATTCCCGGGATTTGCTCCAGTTGAGACTTAAGATAAGCTGCATTTGCTGAGCGGGTAACCGTTTGTGCCTCCAATCTTTTCAATTGCGCCAGCCCAATGGCAGCCTGGTATTCTGCGAGGCGTAATTTGGTGCCGAACATAGAGAGCCCCGAACCATGTTTATCTACCATCGAGCCGTGGGCTATACCCCAATTATGATAGGAATAACATTTATCTATAAATTCTTCATCATCGCTCACGATAGCCCCGCCCTCACCCATCGGGATATTCTTTGAATTCTGAAAACTAAAGCAGCCCGCATTACCAAAGGTTCCCATTTTTTTATGATTGATCTCGGCAAGCCATGCCTGGCAGGCATCTTCAACCACTACAAGATTATGTTTTTTGGCAATCTCCATAATGCGTTCCATGTCTGACGGCAGCCCGGCAATATGAACAGGCAAAATGGCGCGGGTACGAGAGGTTATTTTTTCTTCTATTTTATTTACATCCATCTGAAATGTTTCAGGATCAGTATCTACAAAAACCGGCATAGCCCCTGTCTGTAATACAGCCTGTGGCGTAGCAATAAAAGTATAGGGCGGAATGATCACTTCATCACCACCGCCGACATCTAAATTAACAAGAGAGCAAATCATGGCATTGGTTCCGTTAACCGTGGTTACACAACGTTTTGCTCCAATGGTTTTAGCCCATTCATTTTCAAATTCATTCACTACACCTGCTCTTGACCATACGCCGCTTCTAAGTACTTCAAGTACTTGAGGTTCATCTGTAGCCGGAATCCACATAGGCCACTTCGACCACTTTGGTCTCTGTCCCGCATCCAGGACAGGGGCCCCTCCCAATATCGCAGGTGTATTGGTGTCCTTTATCTTATTGTTTGTAAAGAACGCAGACACAGAATTTGCGCCAAGTACTGCACCGGCACTCGTTAACAGGTTTTGCTTAATAAATTTTCTCCTCGAATTTTTATTCGGCTTTTTCATGAAATGATCTGTTTAGTTGTTGAAATGTGTTGAAGGTAATTATGAATATTTTCGTTGCTATTTTTCTATACTCCCAACATTCTCTTTATATTACCAGCCCGCAAAAGATCTTTTGTTTTTTCATCGGCTTCACTTTCCCTGAGCGATTCAATGCGCAACAACCCTGTACAATAATCAAGAATAGGGGAATGAGTACCAAAACAAAATTTATCTGTTCCGAACATCTTAAACAAATCCGGCCAGTTGATCATATTTCTTCCCGATGAATCCATTAATATGTCCGCCTTTCTGAAAACTGCGGTGTCCTCCTCATTCAAAGCGGTACTGTTGGCAACATTCACTATTAAATATTTTGCATCAGAAACAGCCCTTACTATCGGTACAATATCTTTTAATGACCATTCCTTTTCAAGGTCCATCCATGAACTGGAACGCCTGTCCACCATCCTTAACGAAAAGGCCACGGGAAGTCCTTTGTCGCGGCACATCTTTACGAGTTCAACACAAGAGGGTGCAGTAATATCATAATGGTGGTATTGAGGATACAATCGTATTCCCTTGATACTGATGTTAGAGCTGCATGTTAGAAAGTCATCACGCCAGCCACCATAGATTGGGTTAATGACCGCGAAAGGAATAAATCTATCGTGATAAACTCTTTTACTGTGAATGGCCTCAAGCAACTCTTCATTGGCAGCCTGGGTATTCTTGTAAAAAATACCATTTAGATTGCTAACTACAGATCTATCTGTACCAAATTCTTTCATCCTCCCTAAAAGGGCGTCAAGGGTATCGTATTCAAAATGCCTGAACGGCCAGTGCCCGATATATGCATTGCTATCAATCAACATTTTTACCTCCCTTTTTTAATATCTCACTATAATTTTCAAAAAATATTTTCCGGCGTTGCGCATCAGTTAGCTTCGCAGAAAACATGTGGCCGACTCCCTGGTAAAAACTGTTATCACATCCAAAAAGGAGCCTGTCTTCACCGAGATATTTCATCGCAAAATCAATCATGTTGGCTGCATTGTTGCTTCCAGAAACATCTACATACACATTCGATGAATGCTTCAGTGTCTTGCAGGCATATTCCCAATCAATGCCTCCACCGATGTGGGCAAACTGAAACATGGCTTCAGGATACCGTTTGGCGATATCTACAAAATCTTCGGGCAGAGAAATATTTTCAGGCTCTCCCGGGTCAAGCTTTACCCGTGAATAGCCAATAGCAGTATGCATCATCATGATCATTTTCAGGTCAATGAATTTTTCAATGATGGGATAAAACAGGGGATCGTTTATTTTCACATGGTTATATAGTTCGCCTGTGCCAACCATGCCTGCATCCACACAACGCTTTATCTCTTCCAGTGATTCTTCTTTGTAGGTCGGATTCAATACCATCATACCGATAAACCGGTCAGGATATTGTTTCATACACCGTATTACTAAATCATTGCACTTTCTGAATTCTTCAGGCAGGCCTTTGCTAAAGGGCTCCATATTACGCGAAATCATCAGTGTTTTAATTCCTAACCTGTCGGCATAGTCTAACTGGGTTCCGGGACTATCATCAGTAAAATAAACATGAGCATGTGTATCTATCTTCCGATATTTCATCACTTCCTCCATCAGGTTTTCTTTCTTACTTTCCGCATAAGGAATATCCGGTTCTTCCCCGGAAGAAAATGCCATTGACCGGTTACCCATAATAAGTCCCGCTGTTGAAACAGCCGTATTGGCGACAAATTTTCGACGATTAATTTTCAACATAAAGTATTAATTAGTAGCAGAATAAAACAAAGCACTCTCTAACATAACTACATCGTAAAAAAATACATCAACTCATTTCAGGAAGACCAGCCATCACTTCACCAGAGGCGATTGAATATTGTCCAAACATTTCCAATAAAAGTATAGCTCCTGATGTCTGGCTCAATGAGTCATGGGTATATCTTGATTCCATTCCCGTTGTACAATCACGTACCAGAATAACTTCATAACCACGATTACTCATTTGAATCGTACCATAATCCCGGCTGAGAATGCACGCATTTGTATTGAAGCCGGCATAAAGTAAAAAAAGAATTTCTTCTTGTTTGCAATAGCGATGAAGTTCTTCACCGGTGGCCACTACCGGCTCCTTGCCAATTGGCCTGGCTTTAGGATGGAAGTTAAGTGGCGGAAGGCTTTGCTTTTCAGCTTCCCGGGGTTCTAAAGGTCGCCGGTAAGACTCATATTTATCACTCTTACTACGAAATGCAGCCGGTGGCCAACTGTCACGTTTTGGATTCATCTCAGCTTTGCTCACCAGCTTTGCCCAGTTAGGATGTTGTATAGCTACGGGTGAAGAGGGAGCATGGATTATTTGTAAACCTGCTTTACGGCAGGCTGTCATTAGCGGTATCAAATTCTTGTTAATGATTGCTTCTCCCCTCGCCTCTGTGTCCTTAATGTAATGCCTTTGCCATACATCTACAAGAACGAGTGCTGTTTTTGAAATCGGAAGATCCCAGTTGAGGGTTGCATAATCAGTATTGGTCTCAAGCCATTCTTCACCGGGATCAACATACCACCTATAATAACGCGGATGTATAGACAGAGTTTGGTCAGCAGAAGTATCTCCGGCTTTAGCAAACAAAGAAGATACGCTGCTTATGCCAACAACTGCTCCTACCCCCCCTAAAGAACTTTTTTTTAAAAAATCACGTCTTGAATTATCTTTTTTATAAGGCATTTGAAAAAATTAAAATCATTGACGGCAACGCATGATTTGATTAACGCTATAAAGGTAAATATTTTTAAAAAATGCTGTTATTACTAATTTTTATCCTTCATTAATTTCGGCTAAAATTTAATTGTCACGCTAAATCATTTTAGTAAATACAATTTTTTATTTTAATTCTTTTTGGTGATGTATGAAAACAGGTCACGGATCTGCTGGTCAGTCATCTTGTCCAAAAGGCGCTCAGGCATAAGGCTTTCTAGACAATTCACTAATAAAGGAACCCGGAAGTATGGTCCAGCCCGCTGCCACAGTACCGGTCGTTCCGATAAACGATCTGCGGTTGATGTTTTTTGAGTTCTTTTTCATTTTCAAGGTTTAAATAATCTAAAAAATAAATTTGCCATTTTTATATTCTGTTCATTTATGTCAAAGGAGTAAATCCTAATATCTTATCAATAAACCGGTACGATTCAAAGCGAACCTCCGGAAGAAAGTCATGTTGAGACTCCGGGTAACGCACTTCCAACTTGTCTTTTGCTCCAAGGAAACGATAGACTTCCGATATTTCCGGTATTCCTTTCTTTACGCCAGCCACACTGAAATTACTATCATTCAAAGGCGAATTTGAAAAAAATGCACGCGGAGCAATCGCTGCTATTACTTCATTAAAATCGCAGGGTATTTTTTTAATATCCAAATGATATTTATCCCGCAAGAGA
>JBDSGZ010000194.1:0-5544 GCA_039918735.1 Ginsengibacter sp. | reverse complement strand
CATTTTTATGAACACTACCGGTGACATTTTTGATTCGGCACAGCAGAAAGTTATGGAGCGCTTTATACAATCGGGAAATGGATACGTGGGTATTCACAGTGCTGCTGATACAGAATACGACTGGGATTGGTACACAAAACTTGTTGGTAGAATGTTTGTTGCACATCCTGCCCAACAAACCGCTCGTCTGTATGTCGTTGATTCTTCCTTCCCCAATTTGCAGGGATTTACCGGTGAAAGATTATGGACTGATGAATGGTACACATTTGGTCCTGAGAAAATTTCAGGACTTCATTATGTGCTGGCTGTGGATGAAAAATCTTATAACGCGAAAACAGACAAAAACAATGGAATGGGCGCAATGCATCCTATAGCATGGTATCATGAATACGATGGCGGAAGGGCATTTTATACTGCGCTGGGCCATATACCATCGATCTATAGCCAGGACGATTTTCTGAATCATTTATATGCGGGAATTTTTTGGGCTGCTACTGGTAAAAAATGACCTGAAGAAGTCTCATAATTATATGTTTTCTCAAAAACATTATCTTTAATTTTTTTCAAAATGCGCTTTAAAACCGCGATACGAATCGAATCAACATTACCAAAATAAAATCTTCCTGAAAAAATACTCTTCCCATGCAACGCAGAAACTTTTTAAAGACTTCATCACTTACAATGGCGGCTTTAATGATCCAATCTCCAACGCTTATTCAAGCAGATACAGTTCTTGGCCACGGCAAAAAGCGATATAAACTAGACACCCATTGGAGCCAGGCAGACGTTGCACGGTATCCGGTAAACGATTGTCACGAGATGATCCAGGACAGCAAGGGGCGTATTTTGCTACTCACCAACGAAACGAGAAACAACGTAATCATTTATGATAAGAAAGGGAAGTTGCTGACCACATGGGGCAATGAATATCCAGGAGCTCACGGCCTCACCTTGTTTAATGAAAACGGCACTGAAGTGCTATTCATTTGCGATAATAAAAGGCACCAGGTGATTAAAACAACAATTGATGGAAGAGTTTTAATGGTGCTGGACTATCCAAGAGAAACGGGGCAATACACGAAAGCGGACGAATATATTCCTACGGAGACGGCGATAACACCGAACGGGGACATCTATGTTGCCGATGGTTATGGAAAAGATTTCATCATTCACTACGATTCCACCGGCAGGTATATTAATTATTTTGGAGGGCGCGGTACTGAAGAGAAACATCTGTTGAATGCCCATGGTATCTGCCTTGACTTCCGCAATAGCGGCCAGCCTAATTTAATTGTAACATCCCGTCAGCAGAATGCATTTAAGCGATACTCTTTAAAAGGTGAATACATTAACACGATTTCGCTGCCCGGAGCATGGGTATGCAGGCCCGTTATACACGGAGATTATTTATACTCGGCGGTATTACAGACAAATTCAAAGCAAGGAAAGAAATCGGGTTTTGTGACGATACTTGACAAAAATTACAAGGTGATATCGAACCTCGCAGGATCAGAACCAATTTATCAAGGAGGCAAGCTGGCTGAAATGTATCAAACTGTATCATGCTTTGACTATCCTCATGATGTTTGCGTGGATGATGAAGAAAATTTATACATTGCTCAATGGAATTCCGGAAAAGTATATCCGTATAAGTTATCCCCGGTTATTTAATTTATTTATAAACCCGCAAATCCTTGATCGAATTGTGAACGCAATTCACCTGGCTACTTAAAATCTTTTTGAGCGAATGCAACGTTGGAGAAATATAATTTTCAATATTACCTTTTCGCTAAATGTCCTGTTATTATTTCTTTTGATTTTTGACGACAGGTTACATTTGTCCTCCTGGTTGCAGGTAGTCGGAAGAATGCACACCATGTTTGTGCATTTCCCCATAGTGATGCTGGCGCTTTGTATTTTCTGGGAATTATTTTCGGGCTACAGAAAATCCTATGATGTTGTAAAAGAAGAAATCGGGGATGGACTATTGCTGGCTGCTGCTATCACTTCGGTCATTACTGCCTTAATGGGATTATTTCTTTCGAGGGAAGACGGTTACACGCCGGACCTTCTTGTGTGGCACAAATACGGCGGAGTCTTTCTTTCGTTTCTGTCTTTAGCCTGGTATACTTTCCGGGTTAAAATGCGTGAAATAAGGCCGGTGCTCCTGACAACTGCATTGGGTGCATTGGTGATGATTATTATTACCGGGCACCTTGGTGCAAACATTACTCATGGCGCAGATTTTCTCCTCGCTCCCGTGATAAGCGAGCCTCAAAAGCCCATTATATTATTTGAAGATGCGGTGGTATATGAACATATGGTGCAGCCCATCATCGAGGCGAAATGTGTTAGCTGCCATAATTCTCAAAAAGCAAAAGGTGAACTGGTCTTGGAAACAAAAGAGTTGCTTTTGAAAGGAGGTAAGGATGGAAAGTTGTGGGATTCTACAGAGGCTGATTTTGGTTTGCTGATGCAAAGAATTCATTTGCCGCTTCAAAGTAAAAAGCACATGCCTCCGCAGGGGAAGCTGCAGTTGACCGACGAAGAAATAGAGATCTTCCGGTATTGGATAAAAGGTGGCGCAAGCTTTACTGCAAAACTTGCTTCACTTCCCGAAAGAGATACACTGCGTTTGCTGGCGGCTCCGATGTTTCAAACGATCGAAACTGATGATTATACATTCGCCCCTCCCGATGAAGGAAAAGTAAAAGCCCTGAATAATAATTATCGCGTTGTGAAGCCACTGGCCATAGGCTCTCCCGCACTTGGTGTTGAATTTTTTAGTACTGAAAAATTTAAATCTGAACAGCTAAAAGAATTGTTGTCTGTAAAAGACAATATTGTAAAATTGAATCTTAACAAAATGCCTGTGACAGATGAAGACCTCAAAGTCATCGGGCAAATGTCTAATCTTCGAAAGCTCAATTTGTCATTCACCGGCGTTACGGGAGTAACTTTAAGCGAGCTGTCAAAACTACCTGAACTAAAATCTTTGTCTTTATCAGGAACAGAAATTAAATCTGCGAATTTGCCCGCATTGACAACTTTCCCCAAGCTTACCCAACTATTTGTTTGGAATACCTCATTGCCACCGGAAGAAATAAAACGACTCCATCAACAAATGAAAAAAACTACAATAGAAACTGGTTACAAAGGTGATACGGTCGTGATAAAACTAAATCCACCGGTGATTGAAAATGAAGAGCAGATCATTTCGAAGGCGGAGCCGCTAAAATTGAAACATTACATCAATGGCGTCGTCATTCGCTATACGACCGATGGTACGGAGCCTGACAGCTTAACCTCTCCCGTGTACAAAGAAGGTGCAATGCTGGATAAACAACAAACAATTAAGGCAAAGGCATTCAAGCCGGGATGGATAAGCAGTGACGTTGTAAAAAAAATATTTTATAAGGCAGGGGTTGTCGCAGATTCAATCAGGCTCATCAACGACCCGGATCCGCAATACAAAGGGGAGGGGGTTGCCACGCTGCATGATAACAAAATTGGCAGCCTGAACTTTCGCGATGGTATGTGGCTTGGCTATCGCGCTCAGCCGATGGAAGCGATGTACTATTTTAATAAAGAAGCAAAGGTCTCCTCCGTTACTATCAGCAGCGTTATAAATATCACCAGCTACCTTTGGCCTCCGGAGGAAATCCAGGTTTGGGGAGGCAAAAGTGAAGGGTCCTTACGTTTATTGAAGCGGACGCAGCCGCCGCAGCCCACTAAGGAAGGGCCTTCCTATCTTACGAGCTACGATGTGAACTTTGCACCTTCAGAAATTAAAGTTTTAAAGCTAATTGTTAAGCCCGTGAGCAAACTACCGGTATGGCTTAACCCAAAGAGAGAAAGAGGTTGGATTTTTGTAGATGAGGTATTTTTAAACTAAGAATTTTAACAGGTCAGAAAGCAGCAGCTAATTATTCTCATCCTTCAGTAAAAACCGGAGTAACTTTTTATTTCTCTGCTTTTACTACATCAAAAAAATTCAAAAAACGCAAACCGGTTTTATAACATTCAATCACGTTCCGCACGAAAGCTTTTGAACAAACCATATCGTCTTCAAACCGGTGAACGATTAGGTATTCTTTCAGTTTCAACAATTCAATATTTTCATTATCCTCATTGTAGCCTTTTGGCGCACGTTTCAAAGATTCACCTGTGACTTGTCCAAAGATTTTTTTAAAAGATTTTTTTTGAATGATAGAATTGAATTCCTCGGAATTGTAATCAATCTCTTGTCTCGCTCTTGCCAGGAGATCCCCGCTGGGCTGCCAGATTCCTCCTCCAATAAAACTGTTTCCTGGCTGAAGGTGAATGTAATAGCCACACTTCTTACTTTCGGGAGCTCTTTCGATTATCGAACTTATCGAGCTTTTATAAGGCCTCTTGTCTTTTGAGAATCGCAGATCTCTGTAAATGCGGGTGGGATATTTCTTTAGTTCTTTTTCATGGATGGTCTCTATCTTCCTGACCTCTGTTAAAAGATCATTTATAAAACTGAGATAATTTTCTTTCGCCCGCTCATACCTGGGCTTGTTTTTCTCAAACCACGGCCTGTTGTTGTTTTTTTGTAAGTCCAGTAAGAACCGGAATGTTTCTTTTTCTATCATAAAATATCAAGTCAGTAGAAGAATTCATTAAAGAATTTAAGTGTTTTTTATTACGGTTGACAGAAAGATAAATTTTTTTTTAACATCCACCAGTCGGTAAGTACACTCCTTTTGACATTCGACATTTGAATCTTAACGTAATGTATCCCTTATATTGATTCAAAAAATAATCACGAAATTTGTTCTCATTTTAAAATTTATGAAAGTTAAAAATTTATTAGATCCCAGCGTTCAACAACAGGTTATTGAACGAATCAATAACCTGTCACCTCAGTCAAAAAGCTTATGGGGAAAAATGAATGTTGGGCAAATGCTTACCCATGTGCAAAGAGTCATGGCTGTTGCCTATGGAACATTCCAGCTTAAAACTAATTTCCTGCTTAAACTGATAGGGCCTTTTTTAAAATCTGGTTTATACAACGAGAAACCTTATAAGCATGGACTTCCAACGCATAAATCCTATGTTGTTACAGATGAAAAAAACTTCGCAAACGAACGTGAGAAATTAATTGAGATGATAGAAGGATTTTCAGAGCAAGCTATAGTCAACACACAGCACCCTGTTTTCGGAAGCATGACAAAGGAAGAATGGGGGAAGTCTTTGTGGAAACATCTTGATCATCACCTTCAGCAATTTGGAGCATGAGAAAAAAGCTCATGATCGCGCAGCATTCCTTTCCGCAATTTGTTCTTTTCCTTAGCTCTAAACTCTTTAAAACCTACCTATGAAAAAAAGAATTTTATTTTTCTTATGCACGTTGACAGTTCTCTTTTCTGCGGCCCAGGTGAATGAATATTCAGATAGAGATTGGCGGATAACAGTAGAGCGCAGTGATGGAATGCGAATCGTTTTTCAAATGCAAAGCAAAACGATCGACGATAAAATTATTTTTTACATAATTAATGCATCAGAAAAGATTCAAAT
>JBDSGZ010000193.1:0-5682 GCA_039918735.1 Ginsengibacter sp. | reverse complement strand
ATTTAAAAAGCAGTTGGAACTTGTGGGCGTAGGTTACAGGGCAAGCAACCAGGGAAATCTGCTTGATCTGTCATTGGGATATTCTCATAACATTATTGTGGATGTACCAAAGGAATTGCAGATATCCACTATTCAGGAAAAAGGTAAAAACCCAATCATTACACTGGAAAGTAGCGATAAGCAGCTTCTTGGACAAGTGGCCGCAAAAATCCGCAGTCTTCGTAAGCCAGAACCGTATAAAGGAAAGGGTGTAAAATTTGTTGGTGAAGTTCTACGCAGGAAAGCAGGTAAATCTGCCGGTAAGTAGGAACGGTTCAAATCACAAGTAATAATGAAATAGCCCAAGCACCCTTTACGGTGTTAGGACAAAAAATAAGAATAAAATGAACTCGAAAGTTAGCGCCAGGCAAAAAATAAGATATCGCATTCGCAAGAAAATTAGCGGAAGCTCATCAAAGCCGCGGTTGAGTGTGTTCAGAAGCAATAAGGATATTTATGCTCAGTTGATTGATGACGAAAATGGAAGTACGATCGCATCTGCATCCTCACGTCAGAAAGATTTGGCAGCACAAAGCATGAACAAAGTTGAAAAAAGCAAACTTGTCGGTGAGGCCATTGCAAAAAAATCAATTGAGCTTGGGATTAGCGATGTTGTTTTTGACAGAGGCGGTTATTTATACCATGGAAGAATAAAGGCGGTTGCCGAAGGAGC
The DNA here is from genome assembly GCA_039918735.1 of Ginsengibacter sp. GTDB lineage: Bacteria > Bacteroidota > Bacteroidia > Chitinophagales > Chitinophagaceae > Ginsengibacter. The sequence goes on along the minus strand of JBDSGZ010000193.1, from coordinate 4,970 downwards.
TAGAGAAGGCGGATTGAAATTTTAATTCCGGGTTTAATTTTTTAGGAATAAAAACTACAAATAGTTACAATGTTAAAAGCAAATACACAAAGAATTAAAGGTGCTGATCTCGAGCTGAAAGAAAAGGTTGTTTCGATTAATCGCGTTGTGAAAACAACCAAAGGCGGAAGAGCATTCAGTTTTTCTGCATTAGTGGTGGTAGGCAACGAGAACGGTGTAGTGGGACAAGGTCTTGGCAAAGCAAAAGAAGTACAGGAAGCAATTATCAAAGGAATAGATGATGCTAAGAAAAACCTTATCAGGGTTCCGATTATGCATGGCACTATTCCACACGAACAGTGGAGTAAAGAAGGAGCAGCCAAGGTGTTGATTAAGCCAGGCGCTCCGGGAACGGGCGTAATAGCCGGAGGTAGTATGCGTGCTGTTTTGGAAAGTGCAGGAATTACGGATGTGTTGGCCAAATCTTTAGGTTCATCGAATCCTCAAAATGTGGTTAAAGCTACAGTTAGAGCATTGGCAGCATTGAGGGAGCCGATTGAAGTAGCGAAAACTAGAAATATTTCTTTGAAGAAAGTGTTTAACGGATAGGAGCAAACGAGAAAATTATCAGGCAATGAAAAAGATTAAAATGAAGTTGGTGAAAAGTGGTATTGACAGGCCGAAGCGCCAAAAGTCCACACTTCAGGCACTTGGACTCAACAAACTAAATGCTGAAAAAGAAGTGGAAGCAACTCCACAAATATTGGGAATGATAAAAAAAGTTGATCATCTGATCACGGTTGAAGAGATCGCCTGACGATCCCAGGACAATTTGAAAATATAAAGCGAGCTCCGCGTACACGGAGCGTTAAGTTCAAAAAAAGTACAATGCAAATACAAAATCTAAGACCTGCCAAAGGTGCCACACACAAGCAAAAAAGATTAGGACGTGGAGAGGCTTCCGGTAAAGGTGGTACATCTACAAAAGGTAATAAGGGAGGCCAGAGTCGCGCTGGTTATAAAATAAAGATGGCCCACGAAGGAGGGCAGATGCCTATTCAAAGAAGGCTTCCAAAAAGAGGTTTTAAAAATAATAATCGCGTCGAGTATAAAGTTTTCAACCTGGGCCAGATTGATCAGTTAGTGGAGAAGCACGATATCAAAGAATTCACTCCCGAAAATCTATACATTAATAATCTTATAGGACAGTACGACAGAGTAAAAATATTAGGGAATGGTGTGTTGAAAGCCAAAATTCCTTTTAAGGTAAATGCTGTCAGCGAAAAGGCGAAAGGGGCTATTGAGTCAGCCGGCGGAACTATCGAAATAGTGAAATAAATAATTGATATTTGCTCTCAGTTCTCAAAGTGCAAATAATTAAATCTTGATAATTCTGTGAAGAAATTCATTACCACATTAAAAAATATTTGGACAATTGAAGAGTTGAGAAATAAAATTCTCATCACTTTAGCTCTGCTCTTTGTATATAGGTTGGGATCTTTTATAGTTCTCCCGGGTCTCGATGCAAATAAACTCACGAATCTTGAAAACAGCTCAAAAGGCGGCATGCTGGGCCTTTTGGATGCATTTGTTGGTGGAGCTTTTTCAAAGGCATCTATTTTCGCGTTGGGAATTATGCCCTACATCTCGGCCTCGATCTTTATGCAGTTGATGACAATACTGGTTCCCCAAATTGCAAAAATTCAAAAAGAAGGTGAAACCGGAAGAAAGAAAATCAACCAATGGACGCGTTATCTTACTGTAATCGTAACGGCTTTCCAGGCAGCGGCCTATATCGGATTTTTAACCTCTTCCAACCGTGAAGCGTTACTTGATGCTTATGCAGGTTTCTTTTGGGTTTCAACAGTTGTGCTTCTCACTGTAGGTACTTTATTCGTTATGTGGCTCGGTGAAAAAATCACTGACAAAGGACTAGGAAACGGAACCTCTATCATTATCATGGTCGGAATTCTGGCCAGGCTGCCACAATCATTTATGCAGGAATTTTCAGCAAAGCAGACTCGTGGTGGTGGTGGACTATTGATATTCCTGATAGAAATTGCTGCTTTCATTGCGGTAATACTTGGCCTCATACTGCTGGTGCAGGGAGTACGAAAGGTGCCGGTCAACTACGCAAAGCAGATTGTTGGCAACAGGCAATTTGGAGGCGCAAGACAATTTCTGCCCTTGAAGGTAAATGCAGCGGGTGTTATGCCTATCATCTTCGCCCAGGCAATTATGTTCCTGCCTACAATTTTTGCAGGCTTTCAGACTTCAGGGAAAAATTGGGCGGTGTATTTTACAGATCATACTAATTCCATTTATATGGTCATCTATTCGATTATGGTAATTGGTTTTACATTTTTATACACTGCGCTAATCTTCAATCCCAAGCAAATGGCTGATGACCTAAAACGCAGTAATGGGTTTATACCGGGAGTTAAACCTGGACAACCGACGACCGATTATATAGGTACGATCATGGACCGGATTACTTTACCGGGCGCTGTTCTTCTTGCTGTCGTAGGTATTTTGCCGGGGATTGCACAACTGATGGGTGTTACGCAGGGATTTGCTACCTTTTATGGTGGAACTTCTCTATTGATCATGGTTGCTGTTGTTCTTGATACCCTTCAGCAAATAGAAACCCAACTACTGATGCGCCAGTACGATGGTTTGATGAGCACAGGCCGCATACAAGGAAGGCAAACTGCAGCCCCAGGTGTAACAGGAAATTTATAATAAATTTTTATTCATATTTTTCAGACCCTGGTTAATAGCCAGGGTTTTTTTAATTTTTATCATGATTTATTACAAAACGCAGGAAGAGGTTGAATTGATAAGGCAAAGCTGCTTGCTGGTGAGTGATACGATTGCTGCAGTTGGAAAGGTGATTCGCCCTGGAATATCGACCATTTATTTGAATGACCTGGCTGAAGAATATATCAGGGATCACGATTCGATCCCTTCATTTAAAAACTATCACGGCTTTCCTTTTGCTTGCTGCATGTCCGTTAATGACGCTGTTGTGCACGGTTTCCCAACCGATGCTGAGCTGAGGGAAGGAGATGTTGTGTCTATTGATGTGGGAGTTTACAAAAACGGATTTCATGGAGACAGCGCCTACACTTTTGCGTTAGGAGAGCAAAAGCCTTTAGTAAAAAAACTGCTAAGAGCCACAAAAGATTCTTTATACAAAGGAATAGAGAAAGCCATTGTAGGAAACCGTGTTGGCGATATAGCTTTTGCTATCCAGGAGCACAATGAGCGAAAAAACGGTTTTGGCGTCGTTCGTGAGTTAGTGGGCCATGGTCTTGGAAGAGACCTTCATGAAGAGCCACAGGTTCCGAACTATGGGAAACGCGGAAGCGGAGCAAAACTCATCGATGGCCTCGTGATTGCGATAGAGCCAATGATAAATCTCGGAAGAAAAGAAGTGTACAACGACAAAGATGGATGGACAATCCGGACTAAAGATGGCAAACCCTCAGCCCACTATGAACACACTGTTTGTGTCAGGAAAAACCAGGCGGATATACTTTCTTCCTTTTTATCAACCGAAGAATCTGAAAGAGCAAATACTAATTTGTGTTCTGATTATTGAAAACGTGTAGTTCCTCTCAGCCTTGCCCCTTCCAGCTTTGAAGAATCGTTTCCTACGTCAGCTGCCTTCTATACAATTGAACAGCATTTTCCAGCCCAAAATATAAGGCATCACAGATGAGTGCATGACCTATAGAAACCTCCATCAAGCCGGGAATATTTTGCGCAAAATATTTTAAGTTATGAAGATCCAGGTCGTGACCTGCATTAATTCCTAAGCCCAATTCATTGGCTCTGGTTGCAGCAGTGACATACGGTTGAATAGCCGCTATTTTGTCACCACTCGCGAAAGCTTTTGCATATCCCTCGGTGTAAAGTTCTATCCTGTCGGTTCCTGTTTCCTTCGCACCTTCTACCACTTTTAAATCAGGATCTACAAAAATCGAAACACGAATTCCAGCTTCCCTGAATACAGCAATAATGTCAATTAAATATTCTCTGTGTTTGATGGTATCCCAACCATGATCTGAAGTTAATTGACCCTCGGCATCAGGAACGAGCGTTACCTGCTGTGGTTTGTTAGCCAACACCAGGTCAATGAATTTTTGTTCGCGGGGATTGCCTTCTATATTGAATTCTGTCGTTACGATCTTCTTAAGCTCATAAACATCTGCATACCTGATGTGTCTTTCATCGGGGCGCGGATGAATCGTAATTCCTTCTGCACCGAAACGCTGTATGTCCACCGCAGTTTTGATTAGATCAGGATTATTGCCGCCTCTTGAATTTCGAAGCGTGGCAATTTTATTTATGTTAACTGAAAGTTTTGTCATTGGTTTTCTTTTCTCGATTAAATAGTATCTATGTTATTTGCAATTGATTTTTGTTTGTGTAGCATTTTGAAAAATCTTTTATTTAATAATATTGACGAAAAAGTAAGCCCTGCAACAAATCCTATCCACATTCCTGCCGCGTTCATTTTAAAAATAAATGCCATCACACATCCAAGCGGAAGCCCCGCCAACCAGTACGCAGCGCCAATATAAAAGGTAGGCTTTCTCACGTCTTTAATTCCCCGAAGTAAGCCTGCGCCTATTGCCTGTGTTGAATCTGAAATTTGAAACACCGCTGCATAAAACATCAGGGTTCCAGCCAATGCTAACACCTCAGTATTTTTATTAAACGCCAACGGTAAAACATTCCTGAAACTGATAAAAAATATTGCTCCGAAAATTCCATAAATCAGGCCGCTAATTAAAGTGCTTTTTCCAATTGCACTAATATCATTCCAGTTGTTTCTTCCCCAGGCATTGCTAACTCTTATAGATCCTCCCTGGGCTAAGCCCCATGAGACCATGAAGGCGATGGATGCACAACTTAATGCAATCTGGTGCGCAGCCAACTGCACAGCCCCCAACGTACCTATGATAATTCCTGAGGCCGCAAAT
>JBDSGZ010000192.1:0-11719 GCA_039918735.1 Ginsengibacter sp. | reverse complement strand
TAAGCACATTCACTCCATGGGTTTCGCACAATTATGTAGAGTTGCAACAACCATTTGATCCCACGAATTTTAAAAAAGATACCCTCGCGAGAGGCACTGAGCATAGATGGAAAGCAATTGGATTTGATTATCTTTCAAAGGCCAGGAGCCTTTTCACTTATGGACTGTCAGGTCGTTTTGGAGGATATTATGCCAACGGTAGTCGCTATAACATCACTGCTGACGCGGGTTACCGGTTTCAACCTTATGTAAGCCTGGCACTTAATGTTACATACAATAGTATAAGTCTTCCTGCCCCCTGGAATCTTACAAAATTTTGGTTAATAGGACCAAGGGTGGATGTGACGATGACGAACAAATTGTTCTTCACCACCTTTGTCCAATATAATGAGCAACTTGAAAACATTAATCTGAATACGAGATTTCAATGGCGTTACAAGCCGGCTTCAGACCTGTTTATTGTGTATACTGATAATTATTTACCAGCGCCATTCTCTGTTCGAAATAGAGCCTTGATGCTAAAAATGACTTATTGGTGGAATGTAAAAGTCGCGAGTACAGTAAATAAAGTAGAACTGTAAATTTAAAGCAATCGTATTTTTCTCCTCCCTCAGGTCATTGAATTCCTGAAACAACGAGATAGATTCTCTCCTGTTTGGAATGCTTTAGTTTATAATGTAAGCCATTAAAAGGAATCCGAGAACTTGCAGAATTGTGATGTAAACGATTCCCCTGAAAGCGACTTTTTCGTCTGATGTGATTTTCATTAAATAATTATTTTCTATTAAGACAGCATCAATAATTATGCAATTTACATTTTATCATAGAAAAATAACTTCTGCGTTCTGGGGTATTTGCACAATAATATTTTCATTGTTAGATCTTCGATATTCATGATCTATATAATTATAATTTTTGCGAGTTCACTGCTTTTCAAAAAAGTGTACTTTTATTTAAAATTGCTACATGCCTGTAAATGATCTTAGCAAGACTCACAAACCGATAAGCACGATGTTCAGCATTCCACAAACTGGTAGCGAGTGGAACAAGTATAGGTTGACAGCATCCCAAGTGAATTTTTTTGAAGAAAATGGTTACCTCGGAGGGATAAAAATGCTAAACGCTGAGCAGATAGAAATTCTGAAGAATGAACTTAAAGAGTTGGCAGGCCCGGGCCAGGAAAGCAACTCACTCTTTTATGAATACAATAGTAACGAGTCTGCCGATCCCAACACAATTTTATTTCACGCCTTGGGGGCCTGGAGAATTACAGAAGGCTTTCATGACGTCCTTTGGAATCCTGCTTTTTTAATGGCGGCCAGCCAGTTGCTTGGAGACCAGCCTGTTCGCTTTTGGCACGACCAATTGTTTTATAAGCCTGCAAAAAAGGGTGGAGTTGTCGCATGGCACCAGGATTATTCATATTGGACCAGGACCATTCCTATGGCTCATATCACATGCTGGGTAACGCTTGACGATGCTACTGTCGAGAATGGATGTTTGAATTATATTCCCGGAAGCCACAAGTGGGGTCTGCTTCCCAAGCCTGATCTTGCCGGAAGCTTACATGGCATACAGGATTTTTTGGATGAATCCCAGAAACAACAGTTGGCAAATCCTCAGCCTGTTCCGGTAAAAGCAGGAGAAGCGATCTTTCATCATCCCCTTACCCTGCACGGGTCTGGCGAGAATAATAGTGACCGGCCGCGGAGGGCTTTTGTTATAAATGCTTTTGCTGATGGCGTGATTTCCGACAGCAATGAACCGCTTTTGCAGGGGGTGCCCATCGTGAGGAAAGGTGAAGAGATGCGAGGTCAATTTTTTCCGCTTCTGTTTGAAGGAAACAATCCTGAAATGGACATCTTCTGATATCGCTTTGCGGAGTTGTTGCTGACCTATTTAGTCAGAATTGCACTTAGTTATTCTAATTTTTTTAACCTAAACCAATATCAACAACTGCAATGGAACCGTCAATTTTGGTAAATGAAAAGGGAGCTGCAATCACTTCTCCCATAGAAAAACCTTCCGGAAATAATAACCTCAACGGCTTCCCAAACAAAAGACTTTACTCCCTGGATGCTCTTCGTGGATTTGACATGTTTTGGATTATGGGAGCTGACGGGCTTTTTCATTCGTTATCTGAAGCCACCAATGCACCAATTTGGGTGGTGCTTGCAAACCAATTGACGCATCCAGACTGGAATGGCTTTCATTTTTATGATCTCATTTTCCCCTTATTCCTGTTTATTGCAGGAGTTGCCACGCCCTATTCCGTTGGCCGGGAGATGGAAAAAGGGAAGAGCAAGAGCGATGTATTATGGAGAGTGGTAAAGAGAGCAATGATACTTGTAATCCTGGGCATCATTGCCAACAACGGTTTGCAGATCAGGCCGCTTGCAGAAATAAGATTTCCCAGCGTTTTGGGCAGGATTGGCCTGGCTTATATGTTTGCGAACATCATTTATATTTATTCAAAACGAACCACACAAATAATCTGGTTCTGCGGATTGTTGATTGGATATTGGCTGTTATTAAAATTCACTTCTGCACCTGGCTTTCCTGCGGGAGATCTAACAATGGAAGGGAACTTTGCATCCTATATCGACCGCATCATTATACCCGGCAAACTGTACCTTGGTATTCACGATCCCGAGGGTCTCATGTCAACAATACCGGCTATAGGTACGGGTTTACTTGGAATTCTTACAGGTACATTTATTAAAACTTCTAATCTTTCAGGAAGTGCGAAATCATTTCGTCTTGCTTTGACCGGGGCAATTTTTATAGCCCTTTCTCTTCTGTGGAATATTGATTTTCCAATCAATAAAAATCTTTGGACGAGTTCATTTGTATTAACTGTCGGCGGTATCAGCCTTCTGCTGCTTGCCTTGTTCTATTACGTGATAGACGTGCTGGGATATGTGAAATGGTCATTCTTCTTCAGAGTGATTGGTCTGAATTCAATATTGATTTACATGTCCGGACACTTCATAGAATGGGAATATTCCACCAATAGCTTTTTTAAATGGTTAGGGCAATTAGCAGGTGATCCTTACAATGCGGTCGTCATGGCCATCTGTGTGCTCGTTGTCAAATGGCTCTTCCTTTATTTCATGTATAAAAAACGTGTGTTTCTCAGGGTTTGATTTTTCTAAATTATCGTTCAACTGCTTATTTAGTGCCGATCTTGTTTGGCAAAAGCAATTGCATTTTGATATCGACAAATGCATAGTCCCTAAGAATTGCCAGTCGCACTTTTTAAAACAACGAAGGGGAACTTTTCAATTAAAATCAAGTTGGCTGATTTACAAATTTCTATTCATACCTTTTCCAAACTTTTTTCTGAATAAGAGGAGCGCGGGAAGTGCACTTGTAAAATTTGTGTATAATTGCATTTCCGGGGCATGCATCCTGATTTTAAAAAAATAAAACAACACTCTCATGTCAAACGCTAATGGTGAAAATTCCAGAAGACGATTTTTATCCAATGTTACCAAAGGGGTGCTGGGAGCATCAATGGTACCGTCAATTGATACTGCAAAAGACAGGCAACGTCACTACCGTGAAATGGTCCGTTCACAACAAAAATTTAGCGCCAACGACAAGGTGCAGGTCGCTCTAATTGGCGCAGGGGGAATGGGTACAGCAGATGCCACTACCTGTATAACCGTTCCAGGGGTAAAGCTGGTTGCAGCATGCGATCTATACGATGGTCGTCTTGCCGATGCAAAAAAGAAATGGGGAAATGATATTTACACCACGCGGGATTTTCGTGAAATATTGGACAGGAAAGATATTGATGCGGTCATCATTGCAACTCCGGATCATTGGCACAAAGATATTTCGATAGCTGCGATGAGCAAAGGAAAGCATGTGTATTGCGAAAAGCCCATGGTGCATGATATCACCGAAGGCCCTGCAGTTATTGATTCACAGAAGAAAAATAATGTCGTGTTCCAGGTGGGCAGCCAGGGTATGAGTTCACTGGGCAATGAAAAAGCAAAACAATTGTTGAAAGAAGGGGCTATTGGCACTTTGAATTATGCTGAAGCGTTTTACGCACGGATGTCTCCTGAGGGTGCATGGCAATATCACATCCCTGAGGATGCTTCGCCGCAAACAGTGGATTGGGACAGGTATCTGGCGAACACTACAAAAAGACCTTTTGACAAACTAAGGTTTTTCCGTTGGAGGAATTACAAAGATTATGGTACTGGCGTTTCCGGAGACCTGTTTGTGCATTTATTCTCGAGCCTGCATTTTGTGACGGGTTCGCTCGGTCCTAATAAAATAATCGCCACAGGAGGACTACGCTATTGGAAAGACGGAAGGGAAGTACCAGACATTATGTTGGGCATGTTTGATTATCCTGACTCACAGGCGCATCCACCATTCAATCTTTCAGTACGTGTGAATTTTGTTGATGGAACCGGTGGCACCAATTACCTGCGCATGGTAGGAAGTGAGGGAGCGATGACAGTAGAATGGGATAAGGTCACTTTGTATAAAAATAGAAACATCGTTGATGAAACTGACCCGTTGAATAAAACCAAGAACGCTCCCGGAGGTAAAGAATATGTATATGAGCGCAAATCGATGGTGCCCCCGAATGAGTTGATTTATACTGCTGAGGAAGGTTACAAGGGTGCACATTTTGACCATCATTACAACTGGATCAATGCAATAAGAACGAAGGGTCAGGTTGTAGAAAATCCATTGTTTGGATATCGCGCTGCCGCTCCTGCATTGCTTTGCAACGACAGTTACTTCACCAATAAAATAATAGGATGGGATCCTGAAAATCTAAAAGTAATCACCACTTAATTTTAATCTTAGTTATGAGAAAGAATGTCCTTTTACTTGTACTTGCAACCATTGTTTTAATCTCTTGTTCTTCACCCGCTGACACGGGCGATAATACTTTATCATCTACAGACAAAGAACAAGGTTTTAAATTATTGTTCGATGGAAAGAGTATGGATGGATGGCGAACTTATCAAAATAAATCCGCCGAATCATGGTCGGTTGATAGCGGAACTTTACACTGTAAAGGCAGCCAGGACAATTATGGAGCAATAACCGCAGATCTTATGACGAAGGATCAGTACAAGGATTTTGATCTAAGCGTAGATTATAAAATATCTCCCAAAGGCAACAGTGGTATACTCTATCTCGTGACAGAAGACAGTTCTTCTTCTTATCTGAGCGGTCCGGAATACCAAATCATTGATGATGTAAATTTTCCGGAGAAGTTGGAAGACTGGCAACACACTGCCGCAAACTACGCCATGAATACTGCGCCAAATGCGCATCCCAAGCCAGCAGGTGAATGGAACACTGCAAGAATTGTAAAAAAAGGCAACATGGTGGAGCACTGGCTAAATGGCGAAAAAGTAGTGTCTTATGAATTGCACAATGACGAATGGAACAAGAATAAAGCCGCGGAGAAATTTGCTGACGTCGCTTCTTACGGTGCAGCCGATAAAGGATATATCACCTTTCAAAACCATGGCAGTGAAGCTTGGTTCAAAAATATTAAGATCAAGGAATTTTAGGGCAGGTTGACATGGTGTTGTCTTTTTCTGCTTTTTTTTATCGTGATGGCAACTTAAAGGTAGCGTGGGTATTCGCCTTCCTGGTGGGGCTTGCGTTGAATAACGAGAGAACGAAAGGCATTATCAAAACATATCTTCCACTATCTTGTCATAATGAAAAATATTAAATTCAGCTTGTTGCAAGCAGTGCTCGCAGTTGTTTGCATTTGTTCTTTTCAAAATACACACGCACAAATTTCACCTGCCAAAAATTTATTTCAATTCGATAGTACATCATCTCCCCGATGGTCAAGCTTTGAAAATCCTACAGCAGGAAAGGGTAAAGCAGCGATGGAAAATAATAGAGCCAAAGGTCATCCTTCAGATGAACTAAAACCTGGTGAAACAAAAGTTTTATTAAATACTAAAGGCTCAGGTATCATCAACAGAATATGGATTACAATAAATGACCGCTCCCCTGAAATGTTGCGCTCATTAAAGCTCGAAATATTTTGGGATCATGCTTCAAAACCTGCTGTGAGCGTTCCTTTCGGTGATTTCTTTGGAATAGGTTTAGGGAAGACGGGAACATTTCACAATGCACTGTTTGTAAATCCTGAGGGTCGTTCTTTCATTTGTTATGCGCCGATGCCATTTAAAAAAGCGGCACGCATTCAAATCACGAATGAAAGCAATAAAAGACTTACGCATATTTTTTATGATGTAAATTTTCAGCAAACGCCATGGAAGAGTGACAACTTATATTTTCATGCTTACTGGCATCGCGATACAGCAACAAAACTTGCAGAAGATTTTGAATTGTTGCCGCATGTAAAAGGCAAAGGGAGATTCCTTGGTGTGAATGTTGGAGTGTTTGCGAATTCCATTTACGAAAATTATTGGTGGGGTGAAGGTGAAGTGAAAGTGTATTTGGATGGTGATAAAAAGTATCCAACTTTATCCGGAACAGGAACTGAAGATTATATTGGTACGGGCTGGGGCCAGGGGCAGTTTTATAATGACTATGCAGGTTCACTTTATGCTAATAAAGACAATGATAACGGCTGGTGTTTTTATCGCTATCACATTCCCGACCCTATATTTTTTAAATCGGATTGTAAAGTTGTATTGCAGCAAATGGGCGGAAATAAAAAAGAACTGGTGACAGCATTACAAGCCAAGGGTGTCCCATTGGTTCCTGCTACAATTGATGACCAGCACGGCGCATCAAAGCCTTTATACAAACCCGGCTATGTTTTGAATTTAAGCGATACAACGTTACCAGAAGGTTTTGTAATGTTTTACAGAAGCGATGATGTTTCATCAACTGCCTATTTTTATTTGGATAAACCAACAGATGATTTGCCGGCGTTACAGAATGTTGATATGAGAACTTATAAGCTTAAAGAGTGACTTGGAAATTTATGATTTTGGATTTTAAAAGCCGTATGGGTTTTTCTTTGGATTTTTTCTCGTATCGTACATGTTCAAAATAATAATGTTGTTATTATTGAATTTATAATAAAGGCGGTTTCGCTTTGTAATTAAAAGAGTTCTTACTTCGGGTTTTGCTATAGATGCTTTACCAATGAATGGTCGTGTTTTGAGAATTTCGATTCTATTATCCATCCTTTTTAAAAAATCAATTGCTGTTTTTTGACTCCATTCCTTTTCAAGATATTGAAGAAGTTTATACAATTTGTTGATAAATCTTTTTTGTAAATTACTTCGTACGCCATTTTGAAGTTGCTTCTTTAAATTCATCTGCATTGAGCGTATCTTTTTCATCCGGTTCATTTAGGAGATTTAGCAATTCTTGTTTGTCCGCGCTATTGAGTTCATCAAGAATATCTACACCGTTATTAAAATATTCAATATCGGCTTTAATCAATTCAAGCAAATGCTCATAATTTTTTGATGAAACCATTTGAAGTACCTGTTCTTTAAGTGATGACATAGAATAAGTTTATCCAAATTTACTGAATTGTATAAACAATTAAAAAGTGATTGAGAACGTGCAAATTAAAATTATTTTCTGCTCAACCTCAGCACCACCACATCATGTTTTGGAATGCTTGCCTTAAAAGAAGTTGTGGTAGTACCGTTATCAGCATGTTTCCAAACGTCTCTTAATTTAAAATCACTTCCAATTTTTAAATCGTTCCAATTCACGGTAACATCTTTTGTTGCATCACCACGATTAAACAAACAGATAGCCGTTTCGCCATTGCTCAATGGTTTCATGAACACCTGGTAATCATTTTTATCAACAATCAGATATCCTTGTTTGCCGAACGCATCCTGATCGATGGCAATCATTTCTTTATTGGTTAAAATATCATTTGCTTCTTTTGTCATGTGCCGCAAATCATTGCCTGCGAGTAACGGTGCTGCGAGCATACACCACAAACTAAAATGCGCACGTTCTTCCGATGTTGTTAATCCCCCGTTACCTACCTCGAGCATATCAGGATCATTCCAATGATCTGGTAGAAGAACGCGGAATAATTGTAGTTGGCCTGTTTGAATGGTGGGACTCTGCGATTATTAAAAGAAGGATTACCCGAAATCGTAATTCCGGGTATCCTTGAATTGATTTATACAATTAAGCGCTTGAGTAGTAAAGCAAAATGACCAATTCGTGTTATGAGTCCTGTAGATACCAATGGTGGGTAGAAAACCAGCCCTGGAAAGTACAAAATGTTTTTGTGTACCGGGATTTTCGGCTGATAGACTTTCAACCGTAAATGATTTCCCCCAAAAACCCGACGTTTGAGAAACTTCCCTTAATTCAGAGTTTTACTTCATGTTAACAATCGACTGCTTTTGATCCTGTAGCGCTGGTAACGGCAAAGTCTACATCTGTTGCCCAGCAATACAAAGACTGCAAAATCCATAAGTCCTGCTGCTAAATGAGATTCCCGGATATTACCGGATAATTTATTTGTCCAGCATTTATCTGGTGTAATTCCCAACCCATAATTCAAAATTACCCGTGTCAATTCATTAAATAAAATGTTCCCAATTCTTAAAAAAGATTTTGTTAATTTTCTTTTTTAGATTTATGTAATAAATCAATTTGTCTTAATTCACCTTAAACCAGATCTCCAATGAAAAGCAGTTTTACATTATTTATAATTATTCTAATAGCAACTATTGGCAATACAGGTTCTGCTCAAACGGTGGGCGCCATCAGGTGGGATGCCTGGACTGGTACTTCTAATTTTATAGGACAACAGGTAGAGGCAGACCTTAGCCCTAATAAGTATCATTATCGTGTCCCTTATTATGGAACGGAAGTTTCCACCGATTCGGTTACCATTAATGCATGCACCCAGGCAATTATGGACCAGGAAATACAATATGCTGCTGGTGCAGGATTAAATTACTGGGCCTTCGTTTGGTATCCTGCTTCGGGCGGTTTAGATCAATCCCGCAAATTATATAAATCAAGTGGCCATATACAATCTATCAATTATTGTTTAATCATTGAACCGAACAATTGGATTACAAATATTTCACTTGATTCTATTGTAAATGATTTTAAATCCCCTACCTATCAGAAAGTATTGGGGAATCGTCCGTTGCTTTATTTATTGGGCTATGCGGGCATCTTAAAAACGGATGTTGATGCGCTAAGAGCAAAAACGATCGGGGCAGGATTAGGCACTCCATACATTGTAGAAATGAGAGTAGATGGTGTCTATACCACTCTTTCTACATTGGGATTAGATGCTTTTTCTATGTACGCAACAACCTGGTTAACCAATGGTGTTTCCTACGATTCTCTGGCCAATACTGATATAGCCCAGTGGAACTGGATTGGCATTAGCAATAAATTACCTTTCGTGCCAAACGTTACTACGGGTTGGGACACACGGCCACGGCACGATCATGTACTTTCCTTCGTCCCAGACCCTGGTCCTGATTCATGGGTACAAACTGCCACACCGGCACAAATAGCCCATCACATCGTTGATGCTAAAAACTGGAATGCAGCTAATCCTTCAGTAGCTGTTGCCAATACCGTAATAGTTTATGCGTGGAACGAATTTGATGAGGGTGGCTATATATGTCCTAATATTACAGTTGGAAATTACACCATACCCTATACGGCCCGGCTTGATTCGATTGCAAAAGTACTGTTGGCTCCTCCCCCCGTTAACCTTGCATTAAATAAAACTTATACAAGTTCGTCCCAGTGGGACAATACCCAAACTGCAGCCAAAGCATTTGATGGTAATTTTAGTACAGATTGGCAGGCAAAGAGCGGAAGTAAATTTTCAAGCCAGTGGCTCAAGGTATATTTTACTAACAATACAGTATTTAATAAAGTCATTTTAAGTGAATATGGTAATCGAACTACAGGCTACAAAATACAGTATTCCTCAAACGGATCTTCATGGTCAACGGCATATACAGGAACTACAATAGGTACAAGTAAAACAGTTAGCTTCCCTGCTGTTACAGGGAAATACGCTAGGATACTTTTTACTTCTGGCAATTTCACGCCAATTATTTACGAATTCCAGATATACTATGATGTTACTACAATAGCTGCAAATACTCCCGATGCTCCTCAAATTAGTTCACTAACATCAGGGGATGACAAAGAATCCCTTCATATTTATCCAAATCCGGCTTCTGAGAATGCCACAATTTCTTACAGATTAAGTACTGAATCGGAAGTTAATTTAACCGTTTTCAACTATTTGGGAGAACAGGTAAAAAGTATTCGGCTTAATTCGCAATCAAAAGGTTTGAATGAATACAAGCTTAATTTAACTGGTTTGAAAGCTGGCTATTATCTTGTAAAACTTTCCTCCAATGGCAATACCAGATTGATGAAGTTAGAGATTTTAAGATAATCTTTAGAAATGTAGTTGAATATTATGGTTGTAGTGTTTTCAATGATTCCGCTCATAGAATTAAATATTAATTACTGGCTAAACAGAAAAGAATTGATTATTTCCTGGAGTTAGTCAATGAAACCCATGCCTGCGTGTAAAAAGGTTCCGTTTTTTTATGACAGAACAAAAGATTTATAAACATCAGAAAATGAAAAACCAGCTCTGGTTAAATTTCATATAAAGGACTGTCTTGCTGTCAAAATTAAATGCTAACCCCGAATCGTTTAGGTAAAAAGGATTGTCCATATTCATCACGGGGGCAATATTCTGGAGCCTAAAATTGAACTGATAGCAGTAGTTCTTGCAGTTCCGATGTAATTTGGGAGGTTGGGGCAAAGCCACCCTCCTTCGTCAAATTCATTCCACGCATAAACTATTACGGTATTGGCAACAGCTACAGAAGGATTTGCTGCATTCCAGTTTTTAGCATCAGTTATATGACTGGTTATTTCTGCCGGAGTAGCCTGCTGTACCCAAGAGTCGGGCCCCGGATCTGCTACAAAGGAAAGTACATTATCGTGGCGGGGGCGGTTATCCCATCCACTCGTTACATTGGGCACGAAAGGTAAACCCAGGCTTTGGCCTACATAGTTCCACTGGCCTATATCAGTATTGGCTAAGGAATTATAGGGAACTCCGCTGGTTAACCAGGTTGTAGCATACATAGTATAGGCATCTAACCCCAACGTAGAAATTAGGCTAAAATTTCCATCTACCCTCATTTCTACAATATAGGGCGTACCAAGTCCGGCCCTGATCGTTCTTGCTCTCAGCGTATCAACATCTTGTTTTAAGATACCGGAATATCCCAGTAAATAAAGTAATGGACGGTTACCCAATACTTTTTGGTAGGTGGAAGATTTAAAATCATTTACAATAGAATCAAGGGAAATATACGTGATCCAATTATTGGGTTCTACAATCAGGCAATAATTGATAGATTGTTTATAGCTGCTTGATTTATATAGCTTGCGGGATTGATCCATACCTCCTGAAGCCGGATACCAGACAAAGGCCCAGTAATTTAATCCGGCACCAGCAGCATATTGTATTTCCTGGTCCATTATAGACTGGGTGCAAGCATTAATGGTAACCGAATCCGTAGCGACCTCAGTTCCATAAAAAGGAACCCTGTAATGATATTTATTTGGACTGAGGTCTGTTTCCACCTGTGCACCAATAAAGTTGCTATGGCCGGTCCACGCATCCCACCTGATAGCTCCCACTGTTTGGGCAGACCCTGAATTGCAAAGATCTCCAATTAGAATACTTATG
>JBDSGZ010000191.1:0-8146 GCA_039918735.1 Ginsengibacter sp. | reverse complement strand
AAAAGAAAAATTAATAAAGTTGCCGTGTTGGGAAGCGGCGTTATGGGAAGCCGCATCGCATGCCACTTTGCAGGAACCGGTGTACAGGTGTTGCTGCTCGACATTCCACCAAAAGAGTTATCCGCAGCCGAAGCAAAAAAAGGATTGACGCTTGACAAAGCGGTCGTAAAAAACCGTATTGTGAATGAAGCGTTGGCTGCCGCAATCAAATCAAACCCTTCGCCTGTTTTTACAAAAGATGTCATTAAAAATATTACCACTGGAAATTTTGAAGATGACATGAAGGAGATCGCCAATTGCGACTGGACAATAGAAGTGGTGGTAGAAAGGCTCGATATTAAAAAATTGGTTTTTGATGAAGTAGAAAAGTACCGGAAGCCCGGCACACTTATTACATCCAACACTTCAGGGATTCCAATTCACCTGATGACGGAAGGCAGAAGCGAAGATTTTAAAAAGCACTTTTGTGGTACACACTTTTTTAATCCACCAAGGTATCTGAGGCTGCTTGAAATCATTCCAACACCGTTTACTGATTCGGGTGTTGTAGACTTTCTGATGAATTATGGCGACCTGTTCCTGGGAAAAACGACAGTGCTGTGTAAGGACACTCCTGCATTTATCGCCAATCGTGTTGGAGTTTTCAGCATCATGTCCATCTTTCACATCATGGATAAATTAGGATTGGGAATCGATGAAATTGAAGCACTCACCGGACCTGTGATCGGCCGGCCTAAGTCTGCAACTTTCCGGACAGCAGATGTTGTGGGAATTGATACATTGATAAAAGTGGCCATGGGCGTAAAACAAAATTGCCCCGATGATGAAGCAAAGGAAATATTTACTATTCCTTCCTGGCTGCAAAAAATGGAAGAGAATAAATGGCTTGGTGACAAAACCGGGCAGGGATTTTTTAAGAAAACAAAAAACGAAAAAGGCGCGACCGAAATCCTGACACTCGATCTCAACACATTTGAATACGGCCCGAGACGTAAGCCAAAGTTCGCAACGCTCGATGCAGTCAAGCCAATTGAAGATCTTAAGCAAAAGCTGAAAGTTCTAGTTGAAGGAGAAGACAAAGCAGGCGAATTCTATCGTGCATTTCATTATAGTCTCTTCTCCTACATTTCAAATCGCATCCCCGAAATCAGTGATGAAATATACAGGATAGATGATGCAATGAAGGCCGGCTTCGGGTGGGAAATCGGGGCCTTTGAATCCTGGGATGTACTGGGAGTAAAGGGAACTACAGAAGCAATGAAGGCAGCCGGGTACGATGTGGCGAAATGGGTTGATGATTTTATTGCCGCAGGTAAAACACAGTTTTATAAAGTGGAAAATGGAAAACGGCTGTACTACGACGTTAGTACCGGCGCTTACAAGCCATTGCCCGGCGGCGAATCGTTTATCATCCTGAGTGACCTGAAAGAAAAAACGATCTGGAAAAACAGTGCCTGCAATTTGTACGACATGGGAGATGATGTGGCGGGCCTGCAGTGGATTACTAAAATGGGAAGCATGGGAAGCGAAGTATTGGAAGCAGTAAACAAATCAATTTCCATTGCAGAAGAAAAATATAAAGGATTGGTCATTGCCAATGAAGGCCCGCAGTTTAGTGCAGGCGCGAATGTGGGGATGATCTTTATGTATGCTGCAGAGCAGGAATTCGATGAGCTGGACATGGCTATCCGTATGTTTCAGAATGGAATGATGCGGGTCAGATATTCTTCCATACCCGTGGTGGTAGCACCGCATGGGTTGTCGCTGGGTGGCGCTTGTGAAATGTGTCTCCATGCGGATAAAGTGCAGGCCGCTGCTGAAAGCTACATTGGCCTTGTGGAAGTTGGCGTAGGCTTGATTCCCGGTGGAGGTGGCACGAAAGAATTTACATTGCGTGCCTCGGACGATGTGCACTTGAATGAACCGGATACGATCCCGCTCCAGAACCGCTTTCTCACCGTTGGAACTGCAAAGGTTTCCACTTCGGCTTTTGAAGCTTTTGAGCTCGGTATTTTACGCACGGGAACTGATGCAGTTAGCATGAACCAATCCAGAAGAATTGCAGACGCAAAAAGAAGTGTAATTGAAATCTTTGATGGTGGCTACACAAAACCAATTGAGAGAAAAAATATAAAAGTGCTGGGACAGTCTGGGCTGGGAATGTTGTATACCGGAATTAACGGAATGTTTCGCGCAAATTACATCTCTGAGTACGATGTAAAGATAGCTCAGAAGCTGGCCTACGTAATGTGCGGCGGAGATCTTAGTGAGGCTACTCTTGTCAGCGAACAATACCTTCTTAACCTTGAAAGGGAGGCGTTTTTAAGTCTTTGCGGCGAAAAGAAAACTTTGGAAAGATTGCAAAGTGTGCTGGAGATAGGCAAGCCTGTAAGAAATTAAATCTTTCCGGGTTTTATAAAAAGACAGCGGAAAAAGAATTTGAGTTTCATGATTAATGATTTGTAGTAAACTCTATTTATTAAAGTGTTTATCAAATACTTTTAATCTCTAAACCAAAACTTCATTGGAAAAGGAAAGTCAAATCAACGTTAGAATTGCAAGACTATACCGTTCATAATTTCACTGCCACTTCTTCGTCATTTGCATTTGTATTTTTAAAATTCTTATGATATAATATTTTCTTATGGCAGTTCTCACAATTGACCATCTCTCTAAATCTTATGGCCGAATCCTGGCATTGAAAGATGTTAGTTTTTCTGTCCCAGCAGGCTCTGTTTTTGGAATCTTAGGCCCCAACGGCAGCGGTAAAACAACCCTGCTAGGGACAGTCATGGAAATAATTAAACCCTCTGGCGGCACGTTCCGGTTGTTTGGTGAAGCAGCCACTGCTGAACACCGAAAGAAGATCGGCACTCTTTTAGAAACGCCCAATTTTTATCATTATCTGTCAGGACAAAAGAATCTTGAGATTGCCGCTGAAATAAAACAACGTGGAAGAGAGGACATCTCAAAAGTACTTGAAATGGTAGATCTCATCAGGAGGAAGGATTCAAAATTCAGCAGCTATTCTTTGGGAATGAAACAACGTCTTGCCATAGCATCCTGTCTTCTGGGGAACCCCGATGTACTTGTCTTTGATGAACCAACGAATGGACTTGACCCCGTTGGAATTGCTGAGATTCGTTCGCTCATGAAAGAACTGCATTTACGCGGGAAAACGATTATCATGGCCAGCCACCTGCTGGATGAGGTTGAGAAAGTATGCACACATGTTGCGATCTTAAAAACCGGAACTCTTATTGCGACAGGCGATGTCAACGAAATTTTGTCAAACGAAGACATGGTAGAGTTGTCCTGCTCTGATAACAAGAAGTTGATAGAAGTATTGCAACAATTGCACAATCAGGCGAAAGTAACAATGGACGGCCGCCACGTAAAGCTGTTTCTGCCCGTAAATTCCGCGGATCTTGCATCGATCAACAATTATTGTTTTAGCCATGGCATTATGCTGAGCCATCTTTTGCTTAAAAAGAAAAGCCTGGAAGCACGCTTTTTTGAACTTACCAATAATTGATTCCCATGCGTCATCTTCTAAAGATTGAATGGCTTAAAGTAAAAAATTACAAAGCATTTTGGATATTCTCGATCCTATATTCTTTCGCGATACTAGGGATCAATTACACCGGCTATTACATCAATGAACTGACGGTAGAATCTTTACCGCAAAGCCAGGTGTTATTCGGAACTCCTTATGGTTTTCCGAAAGTATGGCAGACAGTTGGCTGGATGAGCAGTTGGTTGTTGTATTTCCCTGGAATTCTCTTCATCATGCTGCTCACCAATGAGTTCAATTTCAAAACCCATAGGCAGAATATCATTGACGGATGGACACGAAAACAATTTGTGACCGTAAAGTTTGTTTTTGCTGTAATCTTTTCAGCAATTGCGACGATCTTCAATTTCCTCGTAGCCTTGTTGTTCGGCCTTCTCACCACCGGCTCCCATTTCTCGTTCGAAGGCATTGAGAATATCGGATACATTTTTATTCAAACAGTCGCCTACATAACATTCGCAATGTTTCTTGGTGTCCTCTTCAGAAGGAGCGGTGCTGCAATCGCAGTTTTTTTCCTGTTCGGTTTAATCTTCGAATGGCTTATAACGGCATTGATGAACTTTCAACTTCATCTTACGCCTATTGGTTACTTTCTGCCGCTCCAGGTTACAGACGTTATGCTGCCTATCCCCTTTGGAAACAAGGTCATTTACAAAGACGCTCCTGCTGAATACATTCTTGTGTTAGCGAGCCTGGTGTACATCGCGGGTTACTACTTTTTCGCTTTGAAGAAATTTAAAAACGATGACCTATGAAGCGGAATTATTTTTTTTGGTCAGTTCATTAATCGCTGCTTGTAACGAAGGATATAGAAAAGTGAAACCTGATAATTTTATCTTAATATCGCTGACGGTAGCGCTCTTCAATACCTCAGTACTTCTATCGCCCAGAGCGAGCTTTAGCAGGAATGGCGGTACATGCACCGGAATATAAAATTTATTCTTAATGGCATCGGCAGCTTCAAGAATTAATTTCTTCTGCGAGACCGGGTGTGGGGCCACGGCATTATAGCTTCCTTCCATTTCTGTATTTTCCAATGCATAAATATACATCCGGCATATGTCTTCAATATGTATCCAGCTCACAACTTGTTTTCCACCCCCCAGTATCGGAGCGATTCCAAACTTCAAGGGACCAACATATTCTTTGTATGCACCTCCATCATTACTCAAAACAATACCTGTGCGAAGCTTAACCAGTCTTATACCCATGTCTTCAACCGGCGAAACACTCCCTTCCCAAAGCCGGCACGTTTCCCCCAGGAACGAATCTTCCGGGGGGTCGCTTTCTATAAAACCTTCCGACCGCTTGAAAGGTGCTGGATCTTCTCCATACCATCCAATGGCTGAAGCAGAAACAAAGCATTCCACTTTATGATTTAATTTCTGCAAAGATCTTATCAATAAATCAGCGCTTTTTGTACGGCTTTCAACAATTTCATTTTTGTACTTTTCCCGCCATCTTTTTTCCATGACACCGGCTCCTGCAAGATGCACGATGTGAGTGGCTTTTCTTATTGCGATCTCATCAACCTGTTCACTTTTGATATCCCAATGAGCATAGGAAATTTTTGGTTTTTTTGATACCTTTTCTTTATTCCTCGAAAGGATAATTACCTCGTAATTTCTTTCGATTAAATGGCGTGTTAAATTTGTACCAATGAGTCCGGAACCTCCGGATATTAAAACAACAGGCATAATTTTATCGTAAATTAGTAATCTTTAAATGTAGGACTTTCAACTAATTATTTGACTCTGACAATACGTCAACTATTTTATTTTCAATAACAATCATATGAAGAATTTTGTTTTATTTTTTCTTTCATTTTTTCTGATAAACACCATTGTCGCTCAGCATATCACCTATACTGAGCCGGAATCCCAGGACGTCAGAACAACGGATTTCGAAATCATCGGCAAGATTAGCAACAACTTCCTCGTATATAAAAATGTGAGAAACCGGTATGCGATCAGTGTCTACGATAATAATATGAAACTCGCAAACAGGGTAGACCTGGAATTCATTCCGAATAAAGTTTTTAACGTCGATTTTATTGCCTATCCTGATTATGCCTACCTGATCTATCAATTTCAGAAAAAGAACATTCTGTATTGCATGGCTGCAAAAATTGATGGCGACGGAAAACTCATGAGTGACCCTGTTGAATTGGATACGACGTCCATCAGTTTTTTTGCTGACAACAAGATCTACAGCATGTCAAACAGCGAGGACAAGTCAAAAATCATGGTGTATAAAATTCAGAAAAAAGGAGAGAAACTAAATTTTACAACTGTGCTGTTCAGTGATAATCTTGAGCTGATTCACAAAGCCAGGATCCCAACAAATTTTGACAGTCACGATGATGTATTCAGCGATTTTCTTGTGGACAACCAGGGTAATTTTGTTTTTGCAAAATCGACAAGGTCGGGATCAAGAGACTATCTGCAGGATGCAACCTTAATCACAAAAGCGCCAACGTCGGACTCATTTGTTAGTATCCCTTTAAATCTTGAGGGTAATTACCTTGATGAAATAAAATTGAAAGTTGATAACATTAATAACCACTATCTCTTAAACTCTCTTTATTATTCCAAAAAAAGAGGAAATATAGAAGGACTGTTCTCGGTAGTCTGGAATAAAACTGACAACAACTTTGAGGCTTCGAATCTTATTGCGCTCGGCGACTCTGTAAGATCTATGGCTAAAACTGATGGAGCCATGAGATATGCGCTGAATAATTTTTTTATTAAAGATGTTATTTTGAAAAAAGACGGAGGCTTCCTCCTGGCTGCAGAGGACCATACGAGTCAATCGCGCGGAAATCCATGGAATCGATATGATTATCTATACGGCGATCCGTATTCCTATAACAGCTATTACCTCTATTCTCCTTCATACTATTGGAATTCAGGAAGACCAAGAAATTATATGAATTCACAGGTCCGATATTACTACGACAATATTGTAGTGATGAACCTGGATGCGCAAGGAAACCTGATTTGGAGTAACGTGATTCACAAATCACAGTTTGATGATAATTCAGATAATTATCTTTCTTACAATACTATGCTCACCGGAGGACAATTGCATTTTTTGTTTAACGAACTTGAAAGGCGTAACCAGTTGATAAATGATCAAAGTATTTCTGGTGATGGAAAGGTGACCCGTTATCCCCCACTTCATAACCTTGACCGGGGATACGAGTTCATGCCGAGATACGCCAAGCAGGTGAGCTCTGATGAGTTAATTGTGCCATGCACTTACCGGAATTATATATGCTTTGCGAAAATTGAATTTTAACGGAGCAGCGATGCATGGAGTTATTATTCGGTTCCCAGGGCGTAGTTCAAGCAGTTCCGGTTATATTTTTTACATTTGAGTTTTAAAATTAACTCTCGTTTGTGACAGGCATTTTCCGGGCCAATAATCCATTCAACACATTCATGCTTTTGGTGTATGGTCTGGTATTAAAGCTGGAATGGTTTATATCGCCACAAATACCGCAGATCCACAAGACTGACGGTTTCTTCTACAATAGAATTCTATCGTTTGTTAAACCCACGCTGGATGCGTTTCCGCTTGGTTATTCCATCATCATGTTTATCCTGGTGTACACACAGGCCATCAGCTTAAACAAACTTTTGAATAACCGGCGATTGATACAAAAGCCAAATTATCTAACAGCAATGAGTTATTTGCTCATCACATCCTTCTTCGTGGAGTGGAATGTTTTGAGTGCGCCGATGCTGATTAATACTCTCATTATCTGGGTATGGGCTCAAATGAGCACCCTCTATAATAGCCAACAAATAAAAAGTACGTTATTCAACATTGGCGTTGCAATTGGAATTTGCACATTTTTTTATTTCCCATCACTGGCCTTTGCTTTATTAGTGATTTTTGGACTGATCATTACAAGACCCCCGAGAATTGCTGAATGGCTTGTTGCGCTTTTAGGGGTTCTGACTCCCTGGTATTTTTTGTTTGCATGGTTATTCCTCACAAATAAATTATACAGTTTCCAGGTACCGGGGATCCAGATAGATTATCCAATTTTTCTTAGGAATAAAATGGAATACGTTGGGATCATCCTGATCCTGGTTGCAACAATTACAGGGGCCGTCTTCGTTCAATTAAATGTGCTGAGACAAGTTGTACAGGTGCGCAAAAGCTGGGCACTGCTGGCACTCTACCTTATGGTAGCATTGTTTATTCCTTTCATTAATTCGAGTTACGATTTCAGGTATTGGTTTTTAGCTACAGTTCCGATTTCGGCATTTATCGCATGCGCTTTTTTTTATATCAAACAGCGATGGATTGCAGTATTGATGCACTGGTTAATGGTGGCGTTCGTAATTTATATTTCTTATATAAAATAAAAAGGTTCAACTAAATTATCTTTGTTGAAACCATATAAATTTTGAATCAATGAAATTTGGAGTTGTTATATTTCCCGGCTCAAATTGTGATATGGACGTTATTCATGCGCTGCAAGATGACCTGGGACAGGAAGTGATTTCGCTGTGGCATAAAGACAAGGACCTTACTATGTTCAGTACTGAAGATTGCATC
>JBDSGZ010000190.1:0-4841 GCA_039918735.1 Ginsengibacter sp. | reverse complement strand
AACGAAAGGCACGAAATGTCCAGATCATCTACACAAAGGTTAACCGGGACAAACATAATCATCCGGAGTTTTTAAACTATTACTTCAACGTGGACAGCAGTCAATATTTTTATCCTGCGTCAACTGTGAAAATGCCGACCGCTCTATTAGCCTTGCAAAAATTAAACGAGATTTCTTCGACCGGCGTTACGAAAAGCACGACGATGGTAACTGAATCCGAATACAGCGGGCAGTCACCAACCTACAATGATCCTGAGAGTGTCGATGGAAGGCCAACGATTGAGAATTACATCAAAAAGATATTCCTGGTTAGCGACAATGATGCCTTCAATAGGTTGTATGAGTTTTTAGGACAGGGCTATTTAAATGAACATCTTCATAAAATGGGATACACGGAAGCACAGATCCTGAACCGGCTTGAAATTTCTTTATCAGAAGATGAGAGCAGGCATAAAAATCCGATCAACTTCCTGGATAGTAATAATCAAGTCCTGTACGCTCAGCCGATGCAATACAACAAAGTAAAATATGCCGAAAGACAAGATTCACTTGGCGAAGCTCATTACAGTTCAGAAAAGCTCGTGAATGGACCAATGGATTTTTCCAAAAAAAACAGGATAAGCCTGCAGGATCTCCACCAGGTTTTGAGAAGCGTTATCTTTCCAAACAGTGTTTCGCCAAACCAAAGATTTAATATTCCCGACAGCGATTATCACTTCGTTCGCAAATACATGTCAGAATTCCCAGGTGAAAGTGCTTATCCTCCTTATGATTCTCGCACCTATTATGATGCGTATGGAAAATTCTTATTGTATGGCTCTCAAAAAGAACCGCTACCGAAAAACATAAGAATCTTCAATAAAGAAGGTGATGCCTATGGAGAGCTTTTGGATATCGCATATGTGGTCAATTTCGATAAAAATATAGAGTTCTTTTTATCTGCAGCAATCAACTGCAACACCAACGGTATTGTGAATGATGACAACTATGACTATGATACCATTGGTTTTCCCTTCATGAAAAATTTAGGAAGGGTTATTTATGATTATGAATTAAACAGAAAACGTAAGCACACTCCCGACCTGTCTGAATTCAAAATTGCGTATGATAAAAATTAAAAACGACTTTATTCATTTTTGAATGACATTCTGCGATATAGCAAATTTAAATCTCTGACCCAGAATTCTTGGAACAAAAGCAAACGTTGATCAAATGTGCTGGAGAAATTAAATTATAATAATTAATAGCAAGTTGCGTTATATACGCAACCCATTAATTTCTATCTCTAATTCCACTTGTCGAAAGCAGGTGGTTTTTTATTTCGCTAAATGTCTGATAAAGGCCTTCCGGGGTTTTATCATATAAGAAATAATATTTATCAAAAGGCGTCAAATACGGTATAAGAGAATTATTTTAGAAGAATAATCCTAAAATATATTCACATGAGCAAGCAATTCATCACTACGACGCTTCTTATTTTTTTCTCTTCCGTTTATTTTACCGCAGCAGGACAGGGAAAAAACTACGGCATCCTCGCCCTCGATAAAGACAGTATCCAGAGTTTTTATAATAGCGGGATCGACTACCTGGTCTTCACCTACCATCATCCACTGTTTGCATCGCGAAAACTGGAGTGCACTCCATTTACTGCTGATGGTGTAGCAATGAAATCATTCAAGCCCCGGAAGGTTGACAGACACGACAAGCAAAACCTGGTCAATAAATATTTTGATGGAATTCTTGTGTTGAAAATCAAGGATCTGAAGGATAGCGGAGCCGACGGGACGTTTGATCTATATTTTATACCGATAGAGTGTGACCAATGCAAGTCGTCAGGTTTTGTCAGCTATCTGATTGATGATAGCCCTACTAAGTTTCTAAGAAGTCAAAAGAAGAAATACATCGGCTTTATCAAAACAGAGGAATCTCATCAAAGTGGTCCGGGAGTATCCTTAGGATTCCAAGCGAGTTTCAGACCTCTTGCTTTCAAGTCTATAAGGATGAATCCTTCACCTCCTTATGTGGGAAATTAAATGTTAGTTCGTTAAGATCATATTTTCATCAATAATTCATTTCCAGAGCAGCGCTGTGAAGTATGAGCCTGTTTTCGCTTGTTGAAAGTGAATATTGAAATTCATGATTGACGAATGATGCACAGGAAATGAGAGGTAGGTCATCGTCATTCATACATTTCGATGAAGTAAAATTTGTGCGTGTTTCAAATTCTTCCCAATGGATCAAATTTGATTCATCAAAATCTTACAATTTTTATCCATCATTGTGTAAATCATTTTCCCGCAGCCTGAACTATTTTTGTGCTAATAATTTTTTGTTGGATTCTTTAAATCAATCGGATCATGAATACTTTTAAGTTTAAGACAAATATTAATTGTGGCGGTTGTATTGCAAGTGTTACTCCTCACCTCAATGGCAATAAAAACATTAATGACTGGAAGGTTGATACTTCCACACCGGATAAGGTGCTGACTGTTTCAACTGAAAACCTGGGCAATGAGGAATTGAAAGCGATCATCGCCAAAGCTGGTTTTAAGGCAGAGGAAATAATATAGTTGGCTATGTCGTTCTCCTTTCGGTCGTACGCTCTTGAATCGTAAATAAAATTTTACAAAATCAATAAGCACCAATGAATTAAAGAGCGCTACTTTTGCATCATCGTCAAAATGAAAAAGACTTTCGCCTTCATATTAGCAGCTCTCTATTTTACCGCCACCACAGGCGCTAACATACAGTTGCATTTCTGTATGGGAAAGCTCATCGGAAAGGATGTTGTGGTGACGTCAAAAAAGAATTGCAGCAAATGTGGCATGCAGAAAGATGAGAAGACAGACGCTGGCTGCTGCAAGGACGAACTGAAGTTCTTTAAGATCGATAAGGATCAAAAAGTAACCGAAGATTTCTCTCAAACTCAAAGGCTATCACTGAAGGCCGTTTCTTTTACTAAAATTCCCGGGGCAGAAAATATTATTACCTCACAGGTCCGCAGTTTTCCAAAATCAAATGGGCCACCGCCGCTGACGCAAATCGCTATCTACAAGCGTAATTGCATTTTCTTAATTTAATCCCTCTCATCGTTTTAGAGCCAGGCTTATAAAAGTCGGGCTATTGGTATTTGTATATTTTACAACATACCCCTTTGCTGCCAATATTGAATTTACAAAATGCATAAATCATCTGGCCAAACCTTAATAGTCGTGGCAATAACAGAAACGAAAAAGCAGAAACACAAACAAATGGATCCTGGCAAAATGAAGAAAACAGTTCATTAAGAATACAACTCGATAAAAAAATGATACCAAAAATAATTTCCTGGTCATTAAGAAACCGGTATATCGTATTACTGCTAGCCGCAGCTTTATTTGTGTGGGGAATCTTTAACATACAAAAGAATCCAATTGATGCAATTCCTGACCTGAGTGAAAACCAGGTCATCGTGTTTACAGAATGGACGGGTCGTGGGCCGCAGATCATGGAAGACCAGGTAACCTATCCACTTGTGAGCAACCTGCAGGGCATTCCCAAAGTAAAAAACATCCGTGGTACTTCCATGTTTGGGATGAGTTTTGTGTATGTCATTTTTGAAGATGATGTGGATGTTTATTGGGCCCGGACAAGAGTGCTGGAAAGATTAAATTATGCGCAAAGGCTATTGCCCACTGGCGTTACGCCAACATTGGGCCCTGATGGAACAGGCGTTGGTCATGTGTTCTGGTACACATTAGATACAAAAAACCTTGATCTCGGTGAGCAACGGGCTTTACAGGACTGGTATATAAAACTTGCATTGCAAACAGTGCCGGGAGTTGCTGAAGTAGCTTCTTTCGGTGGATTTGAAAAACAGTACCAGTTGATAATTGACCCTGTTAAGTTGCAGTTTTACAAAGTTTCCCTGACGGATGTGATGAATAAGGTGAAGGCGAATAACAATGATGTGGGAGGAAGGAAATTTGAAATGAGTGATATGGCTTATATCATTCGGGGCCTGGGATATATAAAAAATAAGGAAGATTTGGAAAGCATTTCTGTAGGTAATTATAACGGCATCCCTGTCCGGATAAAAGATATTGGAACGGTGCAAATGGGCGGCGACCTGAGGCTCGGGATTTTTGATGAAAACGGCGAGGGCGAAGTCGTAGGTGGCATTGTGGTAATGCGTTATGGAGAAAATGCCGATAAGGTGATAAAGGCAGTAAAAGAAAAAATGAAAGATGTACAGAAAGGCCTGCCGGAGGGAGTAACATTTAAAACAGCATATGACAGAAGTGAGTTAATTGAAGCAGCGATCGGAAATATTAAAATAAAGCTGGTTGAAGAAATGAGTATTGTAGCGCTGATCGTAATCATCTTTTTATTTCATTGGCGAAGTGCGCTGAGCATTATCATACAGATACCCATCACTATCGCTATAAGTTTTATACTGCTTAATTTATTAAACATTTCTTCGAATATAATGTCGCTCACAGGAATTGCATTAGCAATCGGTGTTATCGTGGATAATGGCATTATCATGAGTGAGAATGCATACCGCCATCTATCGGATTTTCAAAACAGCCATCCTCCTAAAATATAGGCAATGAAAAAATTATTCAACAAAATAACAGGAAGGGAAAGTTACTATCGCATTCCCGAACTAGAGCGGATGCGGCTAATTGAAAAAGCCTGTATCCAGGTGTCAAGAGGTGTTTTCTTTTCTACCGTCATTATCATCACTTCTTTTTTGCCCGTGTTTTTATTAACCGGCCAGGAAGGAAAACTTTTTCATCCGCTGGCATTCACCAAATCATTTATTATGGTGGTGGACGCCTTATTGGTTCTCACGCTTG
>JBDSGZ010000189.1:0-8873 GCA_039918735.1 Ginsengibacter sp. | reverse complement strand
TATTTGAGCGGAAAAGCCAGCCTTCGTCGGATATTTTATCAACGAAGCCAACCGAACTGTCTCCGTTTGAGACGGCGCTTTTTCTATCCGGCACCGATGGATTTCTCATTTTTGATAAAGAGAGTTTACAAATTGAAGATTACAACCGAAGTCTCGATGACATCTTTGAACTGGACAAAACCGTAGATCTCCGCGGAATTTATATCAGTCAATTTATGATGCGTTACCTGGCTCCTGACAGTGCAAACCTGGAACTTCTCATGAACCATATTCCAGACAATTGGGCCGGCGAAGCAAATTTCTTAACGAGCTCAAAAAGGAGATTTGAAAGCTCCGTGAAAAGTATGCCTTTTCAAAAAGATCAAAGGGAGCATTTGTTGCTAAGTATTAGAAACGTTACCGAAATAACCAGGGCGAAAGAAGAGTTGGATATCTACAAAGAGAAAATGGAAAAAGCAGCAAAGGCGAAAGCCCGCTTCTTAAGTAGTATGAGCCATGAACTTCGCACGCCGCTCAACGGAATTATAGGAACTTCAAATCTTATGTTAACGGAGAAGAATTTGCCGGAAAATATCAAAACCCACATCAATATTCTTCGCTATTCTTCTGAACACATGCTTGGTATCATAAATGATATACTTGATTTCAGCAAAATAGATGCAGGCAAGCTGGAGCTTAAGATGAAGAGTTTTAATCTAAAAGCAACACTCGACAAGCTGACGAATTCATTCTTAAACGAATATAAAAGCAAGAGCATTGAACTGGTGTTTTATGCTGATCCCAACCTGGAAAAATTGAAGGTGCTAACAGATGAGGTGAAGCTTACACAGGTGGTGGCCAACCTATTATCCAATGCTCTCAAGTTTACCATTTCCGGGAAGGTGGTCTTAAACGTGAAAGTGAATAATGTTACCGAAAAAAATACAACACTTTTTTTTGAGGTAGAAGATACTGGAATCGGTATTGCGAAAGAAAAACATGAAGAAATATTTAATGATTTTGTGCAGGTGAATGATGACGACCTGAGAAGATTTGATGGTACGGGCCTCGGCCTAACCATCAGTGAAAAGCTTGTCAAAATATTCGGTGGTGAGCTAAAGGTAGAAAGCGAGCTTGGAAAAGGGTCTAGATTTTACTTTACACTTACGCTTGATCTTGCACCCCTCCTACAGCAACCGAAGGAAAAGATTATCGCTCCCGGTCAAGTTGCAGATATCCGTGGTGTCCGGGTATTGATCGTTGAAGACAACGAAATCAATGCCGGAATATTGAGGAGTTTTTTACTTAAATGGCAGACGGTTATTAAAGAAGCAAGGCACGGTGTGCAGGCGCTTGAGTTACTTAAATACCACAAGTTTGATTTGATACTTATGGATCTTGAAATGCCGGAAATGGATGGGTATACTACTTTGAAAAAGGTAAGAGAAACTGATAGCGTTATTCCAATCATTGCATTTACGGCGGCCCTGCTTGAAAACATGGATTCTTTAGTGACCGAATCCGGCTTCAACGATTATGTTTTGAAGCCATTCCGGCCGGCAGAATTAAAAAAGAAAATTGAATATTACGCTCCGCATAGAAAAATAGAATACGCCTGATGTTCAAACAAATTTCAAACCTTTTATTTAGCTGAAGCGATTAGCATGACTTAAATTTCTCTTACGATTTTGTTTCTTTTGTTTCCACAGCAGACAGCATTTTCTCCTTAATTATTTTTACCACTTGGTGCTTGGGGAGCGCTCCTGCCTGCATCATTGGTTCACCGTCTGCGCCAATAAAAAGCAGACTGGGTATGCTCTGAATCCCGAATATTGCCGATAGTTCCTGTTCCACATCAGTGTCAACTTTGTAAATCACAATCCTGCCATCATACTCTTGCGATAGTTCTTCTAAAATAGGGGCAACCATTCTATATGGGCCGCACCAGTCTGCATAGAAATCCACAATCGCTGGAATTGGTCCCCGGTACTTCCAGTCTGTTTCTTTCTCATAGTCAAAAATTTTTTCTTTGAAATCCTGAGTTGTGAGTTTTACTGTTGCCATGCTATTTACATTTTTTACAAAAATAAAAACCCTGATCCAATCGGATTGTAACATTTGCTACAATGGGAGCTCGAAGTCTTAAAAATATTTTAAATTTGAGAACCGAATGAAAATCAAATTCCTATTCTTCGTTTACTAATGCCTGCAAGATTAATTCCACTGAACCTTTGAATATGACCAAAGACAAAAATCAGAAAGTTACCTCAAATATTTCTTGATAGTTTTATATTCAAAATATAATATTTATAAATTTGGTCGTTACTTTTGCAACAGTTCACTAATCAACTAAATTGATACATGGGTTGTAGCGAAATGCCGGATACTCTGGGTTTTATGATCATCATTACTGGCAAAATGCTGTTAAAAAACATAAATACAGATTTTGCCACTCTTAATTCAGAGATTACTTTCGAGCAGATGGGTCTTTTGTACTGCATCTCGAAGAATAATGAAAAAAACATTATTCAGCAGGATATAGCTTTCTTAATGAATAAGACCAAATCCGCTGTTCTCAGAACACTCGATATTCTGGAAGAAAAAAAGTTTTTAAAACGAGGCGTCATGCCCAACGATAGAAGAAAGAATGTAATTCAGCTTACAGACAAAGGATGGGAAGTTATCAAAAAAATGCATGTAAAGTTTTTAGAATTAGATGACGAACTAAACCAGGGAATTGATTCAGAGGAAAAAAATAAATGCATTTCAGTTCTTTTAAAACTTCAACATAAATGTGCCTGAAACAATCTAAACATCCCTTCCAAATGTGGATCACAATTCTCAACCTTTTAAGTAAGAAAATATGACTAAGCCGCTCGATAAAAAGGTAAATTCCTTTACAGCAGTGAACAAATTAAAGGCGTCAAACATTTATCCTTTTTTCAGACCACTGCAAAGTGACCAGGATACAGAAGTGATAATTGGTGGCAAGCGGGTGCTCATGTTTGGCTCAAACAGTTACCTGGGCCTCACGAATCATCCTTATATTAAAGAATGCTCAAAAAGCGCAATCGACAAATATGGGAGCGGATGCGCGGGATCACGCTTCTTAAATGGCACCCTGGATCTTCATCTGAAACTTGAAGCAGCGCTTGCCGAATTTGTAGGAAAAGAAGATGCGCTGGTATTCAGCACTGGTTACCAGGTGAACCTTGGCGTTATTTCCGCCCTTGGTGCAAGAGGAGATTACTTGTTTTTGGACGAGCACAATCATGCCTGTATTATCGATGGTGCTCGTTTGTCATTTTCAAAGCTTTTCAAATTTGGGCACTCCGACATGGAGCATCTCGAAAAATTATTAAGTTCCGTTCCTTTCGAAGCCTTTAAGTTGATCGTTACTGATGGAGTATTTAGTATGGAGGGAGACATCGCCTTATTGCCTCAAATTAGTGAACTGGCGAAGAAATATAACGCTTCCATATTTGTAGACGATGCGCATTCTATAGGTGTTCTCGGGCCGCATGGTGAGGGAACAGCGGCCCATTTCAATGTTACCAGGGATGTTGATCTTATTATGGGAACGTTCAGCAAATCGCTGGCATCTATCGGAGGTTTTATCGCAGCAGACCGAAATGTAATAGATTATCTCAAGCACCACGCCAGGTCACTGATGTTTAGTGCCAGCATTTCTCCCGCAGCTACTGCCAGCGCACTGGCTGCGTTGACTATTTTAAAGGAGAACCCGGGACTAATTGAAAAACTGTGGGAAAATACGAATTATGCACTAGAAAGATTTCGCAAGGAAGGCTTCGAGATTGGTCCGACAGAAACGCCTATCATTCCCATTTACATAAGAGATACAGAAAAAACTTTTCAAATGGCCAAGATCCTCATGGACAATGGAATTTTTGTAAACCCGGTTGTTTCACCGGCTGTAAGTAACGAAGGATCTCTTATTCGCTTTTCTCTCATGTCAACCCATTCTATCGAACAAATTGACTATGCTATTGATAAAATAAAAATGGTGGCTCAGCAAATAAACGTAAACTTAATACAGCAAGAACGAGCATGATTTCTATTAAAGAGGTTTCCGATAAAAGAGGTTTGGCGAAATTTATTGATTTCCCCCATGATCTTTATAAAAATGATAGCAATTATGTTCCGGAATTATTTATCGCGCAGCGGGACCTGCTCAGTCCGGGCAAACATCCCTTTCACGAACACTCTGTCATCAAAAAATTTCTTGCATTTGACGGAAAGATCATAAAAGGTAGAATAGCCGCAATTCTCAATAACAATCACAATAGCTTCAATAAAACCAACGAAGGTTTCTTCGGTTTTTTTGATTCGGTCAATGAAAGTGAGGTCGCCATTGCGCTTTTTCAAGCAGTGACAAACTGGCTCTCAACACAAAACGTTGTGAAGATCATCGGACCTGTTAATCCAACTACCAATGATCCCTGTGGGTTGCTCGTAGATGGATTCGACTCGCCGCCAATGGCAATGATGCCTTACAACAAACCTTACTATTCAACTTTGATAGAAACTTCAGGTTTTAAAAAGGAAATAGATCTGCTAGCTTACTACCTGGATTCAAAAACTACGGATGAAAGGCCCATAAGATTACACAAGGCATTGGAAGAAAGACTTCTGCAAAAAGATATAATAATCCGGAAAATTAACATGAAAGATTTTCCAAATGAAACAATAAAATTAAGAGAGGTTTACAATAAAGCATGGGATAAGAATCTTGGATTCGTTCCGATGACTGACGCGGAATTCAAGTATTTGGCCAAAGATTTAAAAATGATTTTGGATACGGACTTCTGCCTCTTAGCGCAGCACAAAGGCGAATTGATAGGCTTTGCTCTTGCCATTCCAGACATCAACCAGGTGCTCAGAAAGATTAAAAAGGGAAGACTCTTACCGACGGGAATTTTCAAACTATTATTTGGACGTAAGAAGATTAACCACCTCAGGGTACTGGCGCTAGGAGTAGTAGAAGGTTATAAAAAGATGGGAATCGAAGCTTGTTTCTATGCATCGATTATTGAAAAGGCCGTTAAAAAAAATATAGCAGGTGGTGAGGCCTCGTGGGTTCTTGAAGACAATTTTTTAATGAATAAAGGCATTCAGAGTATGGCGGGTCGTGTGTACAAAACGTATCGCCTCTATGAAAAACCGGTATGAAAGAAAAAGTTATGATAACAGGTGCAAGTGGATTTTTGGGATTTCATTTAATTGAAGCAGCTCTTAATAAAGGCCTTGAAGTGCATGCGGCAATCAGGAAAAACAGCAATGTGACTCATCTAAAAAATAAGCCTGTCACCTTCACTTATTTAGATTTGGGAAATATTGAAAGTTTACAACAAAACATTGAAGCAAATCAATATCATTATATCATTCACGCGGCGGGTACTACAAAGGCGAATAGTGAGCAAGACTACAATACTGTGAACGCAACCTATACTTTTAATTTAGCAAAAGCAGCAGATCAATCGCAGAAACCAATTAAGAAATTTGTCTTTATCAGCAGCCTTGCCGCCGCAGGCCCACTTCAGAACTTTGATACTAATATTACGGAGAACTCGCAACCTGGCCCCGTGACTTCTTATGGAAGGAGCAAATTGTTAGCGGAAGAAAAATTAGAAACATTGTCGATCCCATCCGTTATCCTAAGGCCGACGGCCGTTTACGGTCCCCGTGACAAGGACATTCTCGTCATTTTTAAAAGTATTAAAAATGGAATTGAACCTTATATCGGGACAAGAAATCAGCAATTGAGCTTTGTCTATGCTAAAGACGTGGCATCAATCACCATCGATGCTCTATTCAGCGGGCAAACCGGAGTTTATAATATTTCTGACGGAAATTGTTATACACGATATGCTTTGGCGGATTGCCTGAAACGATTAATGAAAACAAAAACGATAAGATTTCATTTGCCAAAAACATTGGTAAAAGCAATCGCCATCAGCCTGGAAACGACCTCTCGGTTCATGAACAAAATGCCATTGCTAAACAAAGAAAAAATAAACGAAATCGTAGCCGTTAACTGGGTTTGTAATATTGATAAAGCCAGAAAAGAGTTAGGCTATAAACCGGTGTATGATCTGGAAACCGGGTTAAAAGAGACCTTAGATTGGTACAAGGTGAATAAGTGGATTTAAACAAAATGATTTTTACAACAACAAAAATAAAACGATGAAAAAAACGATATTGGCAGCAGAAGGAAAACTGGGAATACTTATCCCGGGGCTGGGTGCAGTTGCAACAACTTTAATTGCAGGAGTCGAATCAGTGAAAAAGGGATTGGCCGAACCAATCGGCTCTCTCACTCAAATGAGTACCATCCGCCTTGGAAAAAGGACTGAAGGAAGAAACCCGAAAATTAAAGACTTTGTGCCCCTCGCAGCTCTGTCGGATATCGTTTTCGGAGGCTGGGATATTTATGAAGACAATGTTTATGAGGCAGCAGTTAATGCCAAGGTCCTTGAAGCACACCAGTTGTTTCAATTGAAAACAGAGTTAGAAGCAGTGAAACCGATGTCTGCAGTATTTGATAAAGAATATGTCAGGAACATTGACGGAGTTAATGTAAAGCAGGGTGAGACAAAATATGATTTGGCTTTGCAGCTAATGGATGACATCAGGAATTTTATTAAGAATAATAATTGTACCCGGGCAGTTGTGGTTTGGTGCGGTTCCACGGAAAAGTATATCGAACCATCTTATGTTCATGAAAGTCTTGAGCTATTTGAAATTGGATTAAAAAATAATGATGATCAAATCGCTCCAAGTATGATTTATGCCTACGCGGCACTGAAGTTAGGAGTTCCATTTACGAACGGTGCGCCTAACCTGACAGTGGATATTCCGGCACTGATAGAACTTGCAAAAGAAACAAATACACCGGTTGCAGGGAAAGATTTCAAGACTGGGCAAACATTGATGAAGACGATTCTCGCTCCCGGCTTACAGGCCCGTGCATTGGGCGTCAGCGGCTGGTTTTCTACAAATATTTTGGGTAACCGGGATGGAAAAGTTTTGGACGATCCGGATAATTTTAAAACGAAGGAAGTATCGAAGCTGAGCGTTCTCGATCAAATCTTCCAACCCGAATCGAACCCGACTTTGTATGGTGACATGTATCACAAAGTCAGAATCAACTATTATCCTCCCCGTGGCGACAATAAAGAAAGCTGGGACAACATTGACATATTCGGATGGATGGGCTATCAAATGCAGATTAAAATAAATTTTCTCTGTAGGGATTCCATTCTTGCAGCACCGGTCGCTTTGGACCTGGCTTTGTTCATGGATTTGGCTAAACGTGCCGGCATGAGTGGCATCCAGGAATGGTTGTCCTTTTATTTGAAATCACCACAAACATTACCGGGCCTTCCACCAGAGCATGATATTTTCAAGCAACTGATGAAATTGCAAAACACATTGCGTCACATGATGGAGGAAGATCTCATCACACACCTTGGACTAGATTATTACCAGGAGCTGGTGGAGAACTTGTGATAAATTTTGCCAAAATACTGGCAACCGTTGGTGGCATCGGTTACATTCCGAAAGGTGGCGGTACTATGGCGTCAATGGTGTACTGTCTTGTTTGGGTGTTGCTTCCTGACCTTTCACTTTTATTTCAGGTTGTATTGCTGATATTTGTATTAACAGCAGGAGTGTGGAGTGCAACCATCTTAGAGAAAAATTGGGGCAAAGACAACAACCGTGTGGTGATAGATGAACTAGCCGGAATGATCATCGCTTTACTCACCATTCCTGTGAAATTAAAGTTTGTGTTGATTGCGCTCGTGCTGTTTCGATTTTTTGACATACTGAAACCCCTCGGGATAAGAAGGCTCGAGAAACTTCCTGTAGGGTGGGGCGTGATGGCGGACGATGTGTTATCAGGATTCTATTCCCTGGTCATTTTGCAGTTGGCCATAAAAGTAAATTTAATTTAGAATGCTTACTTTTTTTAAGGCAAATATCTCTTCTCTTGCTGCATCAATCACAGATTACGCGGTGACATTCGTTGCCGTTCATTTTTTTTCTATGAATGTTGTCGTTGCCGGCGCAATGGGTACTACGACCGGAGGTCTTGTAAATTTTCTCATGGGAAGGCATTGGGCATTTAACGCCAACAACATGAATGCGGTTGGCCAGGTAAAAAAATATTTACTTGTGTGGGTCGGAAATCTCCTGCTGAACGCATCTGGAATGTATTTTTTTACGAAAATTGGTGTAAACTATTTTGTAACAAAAGTATTGACTTCATTGTTCGTTGGTTTATGCTACAATTATCCCATCCAAAAGGAATACGTTTTTAAAACAATTAAATAAGCACCACCTTGACCAGTATTATTTTGAAATGAATTTAATTGAAAAACTTTCATGAGGGAAAAACTTCAAAAGCTTATTTACAGCGTTATCAATCCCCTGGCGAAGGTCCTGATCAAACTTGGCTTTACGCCAAACGGCATTACCACCACAGGCTTGCTCCTGAACATTGTAGTCGCCATCATTTTCATCAAAGGCGCTGAAATTGGCAACCGTGGCGATTTATCGTATGTCGGTTGGGCTGGAGCTCTAATTCTTTTTGCGGGCGTTTTTGATATGCTTGATGGACAGGTGGCGCGGCTGGGAAATATGAGCTCAACATTTGGTGCATTGTTCGATTCTGTTTTAGATAGATATAGCGAACTGGTCATGTTCCTGGGTATCTGCTATTACCTGATTTCTCACCACTATTTCTTCAGTTCTTTATTTGCTTTCATTGCTTTGATTGGCTCTATGATGGTCAGTTATACCAGGGCAAGGAGCGAAGGCCTGGGAATTGAAAATAAAGGTGGACTAATGCAGCGTCCGGAGCGAGTTGTTTT
>JBDSGZ010000188.1:0-5690 GCA_039918735.1 Ginsengibacter sp. | reverse complement strand
CGCACCTAAGGCAAAAAGAATTATCTATTTATTTCAAAATGGCGCGCCATCGCAGCTTGATCTGTTTGATTATAAACCGAAGTTGCAGGATATGTTTGGGGAAGATCTCCCCGCATCTATCCGCATGGGGCAGCGACTTACAGGAATGACAGCCGATCAGAAAAAATTTCCATTGGCAGGATCGTTATTCAAGTTTAACCAATTTGGCGAAAGCAGAGCCTGGGTTAGCGAACTGATGCCGTACACCTCAAAAGTGGTTGATGATCTTTGCATCATAAAAAGCATGTACACCGAAGCGATCAATCATGATCCCGCACTGACATTTTTTCAAACAGGCGCACAGGTAGGCAATCGGCCAAGCATGGGTTCATGGCTCAGCTACGGGCTGGGTAGTGAGAATAAAAATCTTCCTGCTTTCTGCGTGTTACTATCAAAAGGCAAAGGCAATGGACAGGGTGTTTATTCCAAATTATGGAGCAATGGTTTTTTAGATTCGATACACCAGGGAGTTCAATTCAG
Source organism: Ginsengibacter sp. (assembly GCA_039918735.1). Taxonomy (GTDB): domain Bacteria; phylum Bacteroidota; class Bacteroidia; order Chitinophagales; family Chitinophagaceae; genus Ginsengibacter. Next base: position 5,171 of record JBDSGZ010000188.1, on the reverse strand, counting down.
CAGCGGTGAAAATCCCGTTTTGTACCTTAACAATCATGATGGGATAGATAAGAATGATCGCCGGAAAATGCTGGATGTACTTGCACAGCTCAATGAAGAATCTTTTAAAACAACCAATGACGCAGAGATTCACGCGAAGATTCAACAATATGAATTGGCATATCGTATGCAAACGGCTGTGCCTGAAGTGACCGATATTAGCAAAGAACCGGAAGATACAATTAAGCTCTATGGTCCTGAATGTCTCGTTCCTGGTACGTATGCCGCCAATTGCTTACTCGCAAGAAAGCTTTCCGAAAATGGAGTTCGTTTTGTACAACTCTATCACCAGGGCTGGGATGCTCATGATAATTTGCCCTCTCAAATAAAAGGGCAGGCGATGGACACCGATCAACCTTCTGCTGCTTTAATAACTGATTTAAAACAAAGAGGTTTATTGGATGAAACATTAGTAATCTGGGGAGGTGAATTCGGAAGAACAAACTATTGCCAGGGCAAATTGACAAAAGAAAATTATGGTCGCGATCATCATCCCCGCTGCTTCACAATTTGGATGGCCGGCGGTGGTGTTAAACCCGGAGTCTATGGTGAAACGGATGAGTTTGGATATAACGTAACTGAAAATGGTGTGCATGTTCATGACTTCCATGCAACCGTCCTAAATCTTATGGGCATTGATCATGAGAAATTAGTCTTTAAACATCTTGGAAGAAGATACCGTTTAACTGATGTTTCCGGCACTGTGGTGAAAGATATAATTGCCTGAGTTCCCAATGATATTTGTTGAATAAAAAACCCGGTATCCATCCGGTTCTGGTGGTATACTGGTGCACCGCAGCCACTGGCGCAATAAAACTTTTTTTTATCTAAATTGAATATCCCATTATGCAACGAAGAAAATTTATCAAGGCCGCCGGACTGAGCTCTATTGGACTCTTTGCCGGACTTCCGCTTATTACCTCGGCCAAAGAGGGCGCTTCCAATATGAAGATTGCCAAAATAAGATATTACAGTGCTCCCGGTTATAATAAACCACTCTTTAATCAAGCCCGTGGTATTGTAGAGATCGAGACGAACACAGGGCTGATAGGGATTGGAGAAGGTGGCTCAACGGATATGATTGCCCAATGCGCCAGGATGATGATTGGACAGGATCCTTTCAGAATTGAACATATATGGCAGGATCTTTTCCGCGGAATGTTCTATCCTCCGGGAAGAGAAAAACTACATGCAATCGGTGCGCTGGAGATGGCTTTGTGGGATATCAAAGGCAAAGCATTGGGAGTGCCCGTTTATGAATTACTTGGCGGAGCAACACGCGATTTTGTGGATTGCTATGCCACGGGTTATGGCCCATCCAAAGCAACAACGGAGGAAGGAAGGGCGCAAGACTGCATCAAAGCTGGTTTCAGAGTTTACCGGATCGGTCCTACCGGTGGAAACGGTGAAGACCGGTTTGATTTTTACGAAAATGCGGTGAAGACAATTGATTTTTGTAAACGAATTGATGGCGCGGTGGGCGGCAATGGAAGGTGGGCGATTGATCTTCACACGCGTTTTGATTTGACGGAAGCAATAAAGATTTGCAAAGAACTTGAGAACCTTCAGCCCTATTTTGTAGAAGATATTATCAGGTCAGAAAATCCCGCGGTCTATAAAACAGTTCGCTCAATGACCACGGTGCCCATTGCTGTCGGTGAGCAATTCGGTGACAAGTGGGATGTCAATGAATTAATAGAACAAAATCTAATCGACTATACAAGAGTCACCGTACCTAACACGGGCGGGATAGCCGAGTTTAAAAAAATTGCTGCGATGTGCGAAACACATTACCTTGGAATGATCCCACACTTTACCGGTCCGCTGTCAACCGCAGCATTGGTACATGTTCTAGGGTCAAGCAGCTTTTCAAGATGCATGGTCGAAATTGCGGGAGGTGTACCTGAGAGGCCTGATTATTTCAATAAAGATATCGTTGACTTCAGAGATGGAAAATTATACCTGAATCCTGCTCCGGGGTTAGGGGTAAAATTTGATCCAAAAAAAGCAGGATTTATCATGGAGATTACAGAGAAGCCAAAATATCCTCACCCGGTTCTTGAGAGCACCGACGGATCTATTCATAACTGGTAGCCTGAGTTTTACATTGATTATAATACCGGCACGAAAAAAATTATAAAATTATCGTCCTTATCTTTCTTGCATGATTAAAAATTACCGGTGGATTATTGTGGGTCTGTTGTTCTTTGCAACCTGCATTAATTATCTCGACAGGCAGGTAATTGGTTTGCTTAAACCCATTCTGGAAGAAGAATTCAACTGGAAAGAAATAGACTACTCCCATATCGTAATGGCCTTCACTGCTGCTTATGCGATCGGCTTGTTGCTGATGGGTAAACTGATTGATAAAGTAGGAACAAAGCTCGGCTATACAATTTCCATCGTCTTGTGGAGTGTGGCCGGTATGGCTCATGCCTGGGCCAGAAATGTGTGGGGCTTCGTTACCGCACGAATTGGTTTAGGATTGGGAGAAGCAGGCAACTTTCCTGCTGCAATGAAAACAGTGGCGGAGTGGTTTCCAAAAAATGAAAGAGGTCTTGCTACCGGCATTTTTAATGCAGGAACCAGCATAGGAGTAGTGATGGCATTGGTGATCGCTCCTCTCATACTAAGATATTATGACTGGCCACACGTTTTTTTTATTACCGGTGCTCTTGGTTTTATATGGCTGTTGCTTTGGTGGTGGCTTTACGAGATACCTTCAAAACAAAAACGATTATCTACAGCAGAATATGAGTTGATAAAAACCGGGCAGGACAATGTAGCAGACGGAGCTGGCAAGACTATTCCATGGCTTACATTATTCAGGCTTCCTCAAACGTGGGCCTTCATTACCGGCAAGGCTTTAATCGATCCGATCTACTGGTTCTTTTTGTTTTGGCTTCCGTCTTATTTTGCTTCCACATTCCACCTTGATCTGACAAAGCCTAGCATTGAATTAATGATCATTTACCTGGCAACGACCGTTGGCAGTATTGCAGGTGGATATTTTTCTTCATGGCTTATAAAAAAAGGATGGCCAACTTTGAAATCCAGGAAAACGGCACTGTTGGTGGTTGCGATATTGGAACTATCTGTCATTGGGGTGCAGTTTGTAACTCACATTTGGGTAGCGGTTGGTTTATTGAGTCTGGCGGTGGCGTTGCACCAGGCTTGGGCAACCAACGTATTTACTATGGCTTCTGATATGTTTCCAACAGAGGCCGTGGCTTCTGTGGTAGGGATAGGTGGAATGGCGGGTGCGATTGGTGGAATCCTTTTTCCAATATTGGTCGGCACCTTGCTCGACAGTTATAAAGCAACCGGGCATTTGGAAACAGGGTATAATATTTTATTCACCATTTGCGGCTTTACTTATTTGGTTGCTTTGGGAATCATTCATTTGCTCACAAGAAAACCGGGCAAGGTGCCTGGTGTAAGTCTGTCTTAAAAAGTGACTTAAAAAAGTAATGAGTTGATTTAACCTTGTATTGATTCCTCAAATAAATAAATTTTTCCTCTGTCATTAATTAACTTGCCTCGGAATAAATTGATTGATCACAAATCTAAATCTAAGAATTATGCTTAAAGAATTATTCGATCTCGTAAAAGGCGAAGCCCAACAGAGTGTCATCAACAATAATGATGTTCCCAATGAACACAATGATGAAATCGTTGCAGAAGCAACAAACACGGTGGCTTCAGGCTTACGCAATGTGGTTGCAGGCGGTGGTGCGCAAAATCTGCTTTCGCTATTTGGAAAAGGAAATGGACAAGGTGGAGGCGGACTGCTTCACAATCCGATCGTGAATATGATGATTGGTCATTTTGCGGATAAGCTTATGAATAAATATAAGCTCGGAGGAACCCAGGCAAGCAGCATTGCAGGAAGTCTCATTCCCAATGTATTAAACGGTCTTGTAAATAAAACCAATGATCCTTCTGATAATGGATTTTCTTTAGATGGACTTTTAAGTTCTATCACCGGAGGTCAGAGTGCGCAGATAGCTCAAAAAGGCCAGTCAACTGGATCCGGAGGTGGACTGGCAGATATTCTTGGTAAGTTGGGCGGTTCCGGCGGGGGTGGACTCATGGATATCGTTTCTCAATTGGCAGGAGGCGCACAAGCACAGCAACAAAAAAATGGTGGTGGTGGTTTAATGGATATTATCAAAGGATTTATCAAGTGATGGGCATCTAAGCAAATCCGGTTTTCTGCAGGTCATTCCGCCAATAGAAAAAATATTCTGAATCAAAAAATTCCGGATAGAGAAGGACGATAAGAAAATTTATTTAGGAAGCCAATGAGTTTGTAATCCTGTGACTATCGGGAAACCTTTCTTCATTTTATCCGATTATATTTTCTCAATAATTTAATGACCGTTTGGGCTGGAAGTGCATACGATTTATTTCCATTAATTCCTTCCATTGTATCGGCTGCAATCATGGCGTTTAAAATTGCTTCCTCAACGGCCTGAACAGTTGCGTCAAACAATGGATTTATTAAATCATTTGGCAATACTTCAACTTTTGTAAAATCATTTCTCTGAAATGCGGATTCATTAGCGGTGGAACCTGGAAAGCTCAGGCTTCTTACGCCAGGAATGCATTGAAACAACTTTTGAATCCAGTGTATAACGATAGCCTAATATAAACGGCATTGAGATAATATTTTGGTAAAAAGCGATTTCATAATGGCACAATATTTATAGCATTATTGTACACATTTGCAATCAACTTAAACCTAGTATATGAAGAAGAAAATTTCTATATCGTTTGCTGTATCTCTCTTGATCTCTTTTAGCGCATTTTCCCAAGACTCAACCAGGGCAAAGGTTCCTTCCGACAAATCCTGGCCTGCAATTACTGACCGACGTTATGAACCGGGTGATTCTGCGGATCCAAAGTTGTACAGGCCCACGAGGCTGGGCAGCAGCGAACCGCAATATGATACTTATAAAAAGAATGACTACGGCGCAGGTGCGGTAACGACGGAACCAAAATAGTAGGATAGATCTTACTAAAAGTAACTATTCAGTACCCAATTTAGCGATAAGCGACAAAGCATTCAAAACATTTTGGTTGGATTTGATGGTGGTATCGATTACCGATCTTAAAATGACGAATGCATC
>JBDSGZ010000187.1:0-11111 GCA_039918735.1 Ginsengibacter sp. | reverse complement strand
GAAAATTCAAAACTATTAGTAAAATACAACCAGGTTGTAGACCGCGAAAGCGCTTATGAAATTCTCAACGACAAGTTGAAGCAAGCTGTTCAAAATACAACCACTGCAGCTACTGCATCACAACAAGCCCAAAAACCAGAGCCCTCAATTCTTGAAAAAGTTGCAGACAACACAATTGTAAGAAGTATGATAAGAACTGCCGGAACAACGATTGTGCGGTCCCTACTCGGATCACTTGGCCTTGGCGGCAGAAGCAGTACTACCGTAAAAAAATGGTTATAGGGAGCGCATTTGAAAACAGGTTGATTGATAATTGAGTGGTATTAGTCCTTTCGTTATTACGAACAAAATTATCTTTCAAAACCTTTTAATCAACAATACCATCCAGTAAATAATTCCCGCTAAGTAGAAGTACGCTAATTTATAATTTCTTAGCAAAACTCTTGTAAAATAGTCTTTTCCCCATTATCTTCGCTTCGGTTTTTCATAGGATATTGGATTTTAAAGCGGGACTAGATTTCTATCTTGGTCCCTTTTTTTTGCCTGTCAACGAACCTTCTTTCAATTAATTATTAAATTAAAAAGTATTTTAATACCTGCTTTGAAATCATAATTTCTTTTGATACATTAGTCCTGGTTTTTCATAGGATATTGGATTTTAAAGCGGGACTAGATTTTTATCTTGGTCCCTTTTTATTTTACAGGGTATTATTTCTTACAGTGCCTTGCCTGTTCACTGAAATAATATCTTCCTCCAACAAATACCGAAGTACTTTTTTTATTTTCTTTTCAGAAAATTCCGGCATTTTGGCAATTAACTCCTTTGTATCTCGGTCTCGTTCAGAAAGAATTATTTTGATATGATGGGTTATACTATTGAACTCAACTTTTGAAACTTTAATTTGCTTTTCCCGAAGGCAATTATCACAGACACCACATTTTTTGAGATTCTTGTCGTTGAAGTAGCTCGCGATCATTTTACTCCGGCATTTATTTCGCTCTAGAGTGTATTCAAACATTGCTCGTAAACGACCGTCAAAAGCCTCTTTTCGCTTCAAAATATTCGTTTCATTAACCACAAGATTCTCTGCAGTTACCCGATTTTCCAGAAACACAATCTGAGGATTGTCCTTCTGTGGAATATATTCGATAATGCCAAAGGCATGCAATTCATTTAAGAAAAATTTGAGCATCTCTTTATTCATCGACAAAAATCTCGCGAGATCTGACTCTCTAACGATCGCAGGATAATCGAAAACGCCATCATAAGATCGAAGTATTCCCTTTATTATTGTTTCGAGATGTGGATGGCTTTTTTCAAATACTTCAAGGGTTGATTTTGTTGTCGTGAAAACAAAGGTTGACGGGGAAAAGAAGTGATCACTATAATTAATCAACTCTTCCTGCTCTAATATCTTCAAAACATGGCTGACCTGAATTACTTCAAACTTAAACTTCTTCACAAAATCATTAATATCAAAATCAAATGACAGGTTTTCACCATTGCCAGTAGGCAATTGGAAATAATTTACCAAAGCCTGGTAAACATTTCGTATCACCTGTTTCGAAGGAAAACGAATGTCAGACTGCTTTTGAAGCGTTGCGATTTCGGTCTCATTAAAAAAAAGTACAGCATAGGCCTTTTTACCGTCCCTCCCCGCCCGACCCGCTTCCTGGTAGTAATTTTCAAGCGCCTCAGGCACATCATAATGGATCACTGTCCTTACATCAGGTTTGTCTATTCCCATACCAAAAGCGTTTGTACACGTCATAATACGCGTGCTATTGCTTAGCCATTCATCCTGCTTTTTATTTCGTTCTTCATTGGATAGACCTGCATGATAATTATCGGCGGCTATTCCGTTCATTCGTAAGATCTCCGCAATCTCTTTTGTACGCTTTCGGCTTTTGCAATAGACAATTGCGCTCCCCGGCACCTTCATAAGAATGTCAACCATCTTCTGCTGTCGTCCAGACATTTCAAAAACACTATATGAAAGATTTGCCCTCTCAAAGGATGCCTGGAATTTTTGATGTTCTTTACCAAAGGATAGTTTGTCGCAAATATCATTTTGCACTTTTACCGTGGCTGATGCTGTGAGCGCCAGTATTGGTACGTGATCCAGTTCGCTCCTAATATCAGCGATTTTCAAATACTTAGGTCTGAAATCGTAGCCCCATTGAGATATACAGTGAGCTTCATCGACTGCGACGAGATTAATATTCATTCGCGGTAGCAACTCAGCGAACAATTCGGTTTCTAATCTTTCAGGTGAAACATATAAAAACTTAAAATTACCGTAGGCAGCATTTTTTAATGTATTGAGAATTTCTCTAAAATGCATACCGGAATATATTGACAAGGCAGGAATTCCCTTCTGTTTTAGATTTGCGACCTGGTCCTTCATAAGTGCTATCAGCGGCGTTATTACCAGGCACATCCCCTCCTTTGCCATAGCTGGCACCTGGAAGCACAATGATTTTCCACCTCCGGTTGGCATAATTGCAAGCGTGTCGTATCCATTCATAATAGACATGATGACTTCTTCCTGCTTTGGCCTGAAGGCTTCGTACCCCCAATACTTTTTTAAAATCGCGTGGGGGCTTTCGATAATTTTCTCTTTGGACACCATAACTGAAGTATCTGAAACCACTTTGATTTGTATAAAAGTAAAGAGTAATCAAGAAACAAAAAATGGAAAACAGAGCAAATGATAGCCGATAATATTGCAATTATCTTCGAATTCCATCAATTCTTCCCAGATCGGTATTTTTACAAAAATCTAACCGAAAATGGAACTCGATTTTGAAATCGGTGAAATTGATTCAGTTGCAAAAAGATTACTTGCTTATTCAGCCGGATATAAAATAATTACTTTCAATGGTGAATTAGGAGCAGGTAAGACAACATTAATTAACGCACTTTGCAAAGCGCTGGGCGTAAAGGAAACAGTTACAAGTCCAACCTATTCCCTTGTTCATGAGTATCCCGCAGATAGCAAGGAAATAATTTACCATATGGATTTATACAGACTTAAGTCTCAATTCGAAGCAGTAGATGCAGGCCTGGAAGAATATATTTCAAGTGGAAACTATTGTATGATTGAATGGCCCTCTATAATAGAAAGTATTCTTCCTTTGGGATTCGTCAAATGCGAACTGCAAGTCCTCGGTACCCAAATGAGAAAATTGGTCGTACAACTTCCCCAATAAAAATTTATTTTTATCATACAGTTTAAGCAAACTATTATATGGCAACCTCCAAACCTTTTGTTTCTCCGTCTTTTACTTATGAAACAATGGAAGAAACGCTTGATATAAAACCAAGAGGAGTAGAACTATCAATTGGCATTCCTAAAGAAACTCACTTCCAGGAAAATCGTATTGCTCTGACTCCCGAGGCAGTTAAAGTACTTACGGCTAACGATCATCGGGTGACAATGGAGAGCAAAGCAGGAGAAGGTGCCAGTTATTCCGACCACGATTATAGTGAAGCCGGGGCGAAGATAGTGAACAGTAAAAAACAAGTCTTTGAATGTGATGTACTGGTAAAAAGCGCGCCTGTCGGTGAGGACGAATTGAATCTTTTAAAGTTGAATCAGTTCATCATTTCTCCCATTCATATTTCTGCGATGAAACAGGAAATATTGGAAAAAATGATGAGCAAAAAAATCACAGCGTTAAGTTTTGAAAATTTAAAAGATGACAGCGGACACAATCCGATAGTACGTAGTATGAGTGAAATTGCCGGAAGTGCAGTTATGCTGATAGCCGGACAATATCTTAGCAACGCTAACAACGGGAAGGGTGTTCTTGTGGGAGGAATATCCGGAATCCCACCCACTAAAGTCATCATTATTGGAGCTGGCATCGTGGGTGAGCAGGCTGCACGGACTGCCCTCGCTATGGGAGCAAGTGTAAAGGTTTTTGACAATAGTATTTACAGATTAAAAAGACTTCAGAATAATATTGGTGTTCGTTTGTACACCTCCGTTATCGAGCCGGGAATTCTATCCAAGCAATTAAAAACATGTGACGTTGCCGTCGGTGCACTTTCATCATATGGCGGCCGAACTCCGCTTGTTGTAACGGAGGAAATGGTTAGTAGGATGCGTCCCGGAAGTGTGATCGTGGATGTGTGTATCGATCATGGAGGATGTTTTGAAACATCATCCGTCACGTCTCATAAAAGCCCGGTGTTTAAAAAATACGATGTGATTCATTACTGTGTACCAAATATTCCGAGTGGCTTTGCCAGAACAGCCTCCCAGGCAATCAGCAACGTACTTATGCCGCTAATGCTAGAAATGGCTGACGATGGTGGGTTTGAAAACCTCGTTTGGTACAAATTAAATATCAGGAGCGGAATCTACCTGTTCAAAGGCTCTCTTACAAATTTTTTGTTGAGCGAACGTTTTGATTTGAAATTTACAGATCTAAATCTATTGATTGCGAGTAGAAGGTAAGATGCCAAACTATCTTTTATCATAATTTATATTCCATCATGTTCAGTCTGCTCTCGCAGAAAGAATATTCCTTTTCATCATTACTACTTACGATAACCAGTTTTTTTTCGCAATAATTTTCAATTAAAAAGTGATAGAGTTGGATTCCTTCTTCGTCAAGATTCGTTGCAGGCTCGTCAAGTAACACCGTGGAAACATCGCTGAATATCGCCTGTGCAAGTTTCACTCTTTGTTTCATTCCGCTGCTGAAATAACGAATCTGCTTGTGAGCCGATTTTTCTAATTTTAACAGGATGATTATCTGCTTCGTGTCCAACGATGAAACCCAACCTTTCATTTTACCGTGGAAATTAAAGAACTCTGTCAATGTCATTTCTTCGACTACATCGAGATAAGGTGCCGAGAAAGAAATTCTTTTATAAATGTCTCCTGGTATGATCTCTCTATCCTCGTGGGTGAATTTCAGATTGCCCTCATTATGCATCGCTGCACCTCCGATTACCTGGAGTAGAGTTGATTTACCAGAGCCATTTGGACCCGTAATTGCATAACGCTTTTGAAAATCGAAGCTAAAATTAAGATTGCGGAAAACCCACTCCCTGTTGTAACGTTTACCCAGGTTAGTTAGATCAATCTTCATCTTCTATTCCTTTGACGGAAGCTTTTAAAATACCCCGTTTGCTTTCTCTTATGAAGTTAATAATCTCATTTCTTTCTTCTGTTTCCGGAAGTTCTTTTTCTATGAAATTTATTGCCTGGGTAATATTCAGACCACGCGTATAAATGTTTCGATAAACTTCCAGAATTCCATTTATCTTTTCTGAACTAAATCCTCTTCTTTGCAGGCCGACAGAATTTACGCCAACGTAACTAATTGGTTTACGGCCGGCTTTTATGTATGGTGGAACATCTTTGATCACTTCGGTTCCGCCGGCTACATAACTATGGGCACCAATCTTGGCAAACTGTATTGCTGCTGCCATTCCGCCCAAAATAGCATAGTCACCAATCTCCACATGACCTGCTAACTGTACTGTATTAGCAATCACAGCATTGTTCCCAATCGAGCAGTCATGTGCAATATGACAATAGGCCATCAAGAGACAGTTGTCCCCCACCTTTGTCCTCCATTTGTCTTTTGTTCCCCGATTGACCGTTACAAATTCTCTTATCGTGGTGTTGTTGCCTATTTCAACAAAGGTCTCTTCTCCGTCAAATTTCAAGTCCTGTGGTATTGCTCCCAGGACAGCTCCAGGAAAAATCCTGCAGGAGCTTCCAATAATCGTATTCGTCATGATGACCGCGTGGGACATCACATGTGTATGATCGCCAATGGTCACTCCTTCGCTGATCACTGCAAAAGGATCGATCCTGACTGACGTTCCTATTTTTGCATCCTTATGAATATGTGCAAGTGGACTAATCATTGTTGTCTTTAGGTCTTTTTACTATTTGTGCTACAAGTATGGCTTCAGTGACAACTTTATCGCCCACATAGACAGTTCCTTTCATCTCGCAAATTCCCCTCCGGATAGGATGAAGTAATTCCATTTTTAATAAAAGGGTATCTCCCGGAACAACCTTTTGCTTGAATTTGCAATTGTCAATCTTAAGAAAATAAGTATCGTATTTATCTTTTGACCCTCTTGGAATCGCTATGAAGCCGCCTGCCTGGGCAAGAGCTTCAGCAAGGAGAACGCCAGGCATTACGGAATTACCCGGAAAATGCCCCTGGAAGAAAGGCTCATTATATGTTACATTTTTTACCGCCACAACATGAGTATCTGATAGCTCGATAATCTTATCAACCATCAGGAAAGGGTATCGGTGGGGTAATATTTTTTCTATCTCCTGAATATCGAGAACCGGTGGCTCGTTTGGATCATAACTGGGAATTTCATGCCTATGCTTATATTTCTTGATATGTTCTTTTATCTTTTTTGCAAATTTTATATTTGAAGAGTGACCCGGTCTATTGGCAATAATGTGGGCTTTGAAAGGAAAGCCAACCAATGCAAGATCTCCCACCACATCTAATAATTTATGGCGTGCCGGCTCGTTGGGAAATCGCAAGGTAAGGTTGTTTAAAATCCCGGCCTCACTCACTTTCACATCTTCTTTATTAAAAATTTTTGAAATGCGCTCCACCTGTTCGCTCGTAACGGGTTTGTCCACAACCACAATAGCATTATTGATGTCACCACCTTTTATAAGATCATTTGCAAGAAGCACTTCTAACTCATGAAAGAAACAAAATGTGCGGCTCGGAGCAATGTAGTTGTTAAAATCAGAAAGATTTTTCAGGTCAGCATGCTGGGTTCCGAGGATCGGCGAGTTGAAATCTATGAGCGTGTTAATTCTGTACCCATCGTAAGGCAAGGCGACCATCTCTACCTTTTTTTCATCATCAACAAAAGTGATATTATGATGAATTTTATAATACACTTTTTTGGCGTCTTGTTTCTTCACTCCAACTTTCGTCATGTGATCGATAAAATGCTGCGAACTTCCATCGAGTATCGGAACCTCTTCGCCATTTATTTCGATAAGCACATTATCGATTTCCATCCCCATCAAAGCGGCCATTAAATGTTCGATAGTGCTCACTTTCGCACCGTTTGATTCAATCGTAGTGCTGCGGTTTGTGTCAACTACATTGTCAACATCTGCTTTTACTGTAGGTTGGCCGGGAAGATCTGTTCTTTGAAAGTTAATTCCTGTGTTAACTTCAGCCGGTTTAATGTGCATGGTAACGGACTGCCCGGTATGAATGCCGGCACCAGATATCGTGACTTGATGTTTTAAGGTATGTTGATAAAACTCCTCTCTAGAATTTTTTCCCTGCATGGGCACGAAAGTATGAAAACTATTGATTTGACAAATTGTATCAGGTATGCGAAATTGTTAATAGATAAAAGGCATTATACTATTCGACTACCTTTTCCTTGGAGAGCTTTTCGACCATTTGTTCGAGCTCTGTAATTCTTTTCTCAAGTTCGGGAAGGTTCCTGCTTAAAATCTGGCTTCTTAACGCATGGGAATAGTCAAAAGCAGGAGAACCTGTAACAGCGGTATTTGGAGTCTTAATGGATTTACTAACGCCGCTTTGTGCATTTATTTTAGTCCCCTCGGCTATCTGAATATGTCCCACGATCCCGGCTTGTCCGCCGATCATTACATTGCTACCTATTTTTGTACTTCCACTTATTCCGGCCTGGGCTGCGATTACTGTGTTATTTCCCACTTCTACGTTGTGTGCAACCTGGATGAGATTGTCAAGCTTCGCACCGGATTTTATGATGGTTGCCCCGATTGTTGCGCGGTCGATAGTAGCATTTGCTCCTATTTCCACATTGTCTTCCACAATTACATTTCCTATTTGGGGTATTTTCTTGAAGCTGCCGTCAGTTTGAGGAGCGAAACCAAATCCATCAGCGCCAATAACAGCTCCAGAGTGAACAGTTACGTTTTTACCAAGTACACAATCGTGATGAATCTTTACGCCCGGGAAAAGAATTGTTCCATCATCAATGGTAACATTGTTTCCAATGAATACCTGGGGAAACAACTTCACATTATTTCCTATTATCACGTTCTCCCCAACGTAAGTAAAAGCGCCAATAAAAATATTATCGCCCATTTTTGCTGTAGGAGAAATATAAACAGGCTGCTGTACCCCGGACCAATTAGCTGTTTTTATTTTTTCATGTATGCTTAAGATCACCGCAAAGGCGGAGTAAGCATCCGGGACCCTGATAAGGGTTGCGTCCACATTTTTCTCTACAGGCTGTGAGCTATTTATTATAATCACGGATGCCTTTGTAGAATATAAAAAATCTTCGTACTTAGGATTTGCTAAGAATGCAAGTTGACCTTGTCCGGCGTCTTCAAGCTTGCCAAATGAAGATACCGTCACGTCCGGATCTCCTTCTATCTGTCCGTCTATAAGCCCTGCTATTTCTTTTGCCGTGAATTGCATTTGATATAAATAAACGGGAAAAATAAATAAATTAAAATAATAAGTTTAGTTAATTTCTACCTCCGGATAACAAATGTAAAATTTTTTTACCGTGCCAAATAAAGTTTGATTTATCAAAGCATTATCTACTTCAGAGATATCCATTGTCTTCCCATTTTTAAATAAAATGTTTATGTGTTCTTCCTCTATACTATATGTTTTATTTATTGCGTCACCGGTGAACACAAAATAGCCAACTTCTTCTTCAGTTAACTCCAGACGTTTCATAACGTTTATTCTCTTCTCGTCAATCTCAGTTCTTGAGAAATCCGTCGCCGAATATTGCACCTTAAGTAATCTTCTGTTGATTATATTTCTGCAGAGCAACGACAATACTTTATCCGGGTGGCCCATCCAATCTTTTATTGATGAGGTCACGTCAAAATCATCAAGTAAACAATAATCCTCAAGGTGGGCTTCGATTCCCGACGTTAAGAATGATTTATCCAAAAAGATATTTAGGATTTTTGAAGTTGATACTGCATGAATCTCCCTGGCTCTCTTTAAAATATTAATCATCATTTTTTCTGCGCCTAACACTGTCTTATGCAAGTAAACCTGCCAATACATAAACCTCCGTGAAACCAAAAATTTCTCGATAGAATAAATCCCCTTTTCTTCTATCATCAGTTCGCCATTGTGGACTGTCAGCATTTTGATAATTCTATCGTAACCAATAACACCCTCACTGACACCCGTAAAAAAACTATCGCGAATTAAATAATCCATCCTGTCCACGTCAAGTTGTCCGCTAACTAATTGGTGTAGAAATTTCTTCGGGTATTTGTCGGTGAAAATATCAATCGCCATTTGTATTGCCCCATCCATCTCCTCATTCATCTTCTTCATGATCAACAGGGATATTTCTTCATGACTCGCTTCTGAAACCAATACATGTTCCAACGCGTGAGAGTAAGGACCATGTCCTATATCATGAAGTAGCACTGCTATTTTCGAAGCGCGTTGTTCAGCTTCTGAGATTACAACTCCCTTGCTTTTTAATTCATTCAGCGCATTGCACATTAGGTGATAAGCGCCCAAAGAATGGTGGAGCCTTGTATGCACTGCGCCGGGATAGACCAACTGCGCCATGGCCATCTGGTGTATCCTTCGCAACCGTTGATAGCAGGGATGAGAAATGACTTTATACACAAGATCATCGTCGATCGTTATGAAACCATAGACCGGATCATTAATTATTTTTCTTAAAGTCATTTATTTAATTGTTAAAATAATTGTGCATTAGGACAAAGATAATTTTTGGATATGGAATAAATTACATTTGTGAGGCGCCCTTTGAAAGATCAATCTAATATTTACAGGGCAATAATTCTCACTTCCGTTTTTCGGCAAAAAAAAAATAAATGAACGCAGCTAAAATTTTATGGGTGGATGATGAAATGGAAAGTCTGAAATCTCAAATCATGTTTTTAGAAAATAAAGGCTACGACGTAGCGGCTTTGAGCAACGGATTTGACGCTATCGATTATGTGAAAGAAAATTTTGTAGATGTTGTTCTGCTGGATGAAAGTATGCCAGGCATCACAGGTCTCGAAACATTGCAGAAGATCAAAGAAATAAATTCTGGTGTACCCATTGTTTTAATCACAAAGAATGAGACAGAGAATTTAATGAATGAAGCCATTGGATCACAAATAACTGACTACCTCATTAAACCAGTAAATCCAAACCAGGTATGGCTTTCACTTAAAAAGATTATTGACAACAAGAGGCTCGTTGCCGAAAAGACCACTTCAACATACCAGCAGCAATTCAGGGATCTTTTTATGGCGCTCAACAACAACCCGGATCACAACGAATGGATGGAGATCTACAAAAAACTTGTTTATTGGGAACTCGAAATGAAAAAAAGTGATAGTCCTGAAATGTTGGAAGTTTTTCAGTCGCAAAAAAGCGAAGCCAACACAGAATTTTTCAAATTTATTTCAAAGAATTATTCGAACTGGGTAACTAACCCCGCCGCGGAATCGCCCATCATGAGCCACACGCTGATGAAGTATAAAGTTTTTCCTCATGTAGAAAAAGGAACTCCGACTTTCTTTATTTTAATAGACAATTTAAGGTTCGATCAGTGGAAGGCAATACAACCGCTGTTCGCAGAAAATTTCAGAATAAATGAAGAAGAAACTTTTTACTCAATACTGCCAACTGCGACTCAATACAGTAGAAACGCCGTGTTTGCGGGCCTCCTTCCCGTAGACATCGAAAAACAATTTCCTGTTGCTTGGAAAAACGATGATGAAGACGGGGGCAAAAATTTATTTGAGGAAGAATTTTTTAAAGGCCAATTAAAAAGATTAAAAAAAGAAGATCTGAGGTATTCTTATACCAAGATCACGAATCACCAGGATGCTCAAAAGTTGGTTGATAACATACATAATTGTATGAGCAATGATATCAACATTATTGTTTATAATTTTGTGGACATGCTAAGTCATGCGCGAACTGAGATGGAAGTGCTAAAGGAACTTGCAGCGGATGAAGTAAGCTATAGAAGTATCACTGCATCATGGTTTGAGCATTCGCCATTGCACCAGGCATTGAAAAAAATCGCTGATAAAAAAATCAACTTGATCGTAGCAACTGATCATGGAAGTGTAAGAGTG
>JBDSGZ010000186.1:0-5732 GCA_039918735.1 Ginsengibacter sp. | reverse complement strand
ATTGAACTTTCACATCCCATTTTGCTTCAAAAGGGAAGCGTTCTGACATCGAAGCTGATCTAACAAAAATCTAAAGAGGTGAAACTATTTTTAGTCGGCGGTTTTTTAGGAAGTGGAAAAACAACGGCCATATCTAACGCGGCGATGTATCTCCAGCAAAATAACCTGAAGGTAGGAGTCATCACTAATGACCAGGGGTTGCAGCAAGTAGATGCCGAATTTATTAAGAGCCAGGATATTCCTTCTAACCAAATATCAAATGGATGCTTTTGTTGCAAGTACGATGATTTGGAAAAAAGCATAAAGTCTTTGGTTGAAACTGTAAACCCTGATTTTATTTTTGCTGAGTCAGTAGGATCCTGTACGGACTTAGCCGCAACCGTTATTAATCCATTGTTAACTTTTAATCCGGATCAATACGAAATTGTTTTTTCTTGTTTTGCAGACGTGCGATTATTAATTAAGTTTTTACAAAAGCAAAAATCTATTTTTTATGATAATGTAAATTATATCTACGGCAAGCAGCTCGAAGAGGCAGATATTATTATTATAAATAAAATAGACCTTTTAACTGAGGTGCAATTAGCTGCTGCAAAACTACTAATTGAAGAAGCGTACGGCGGTAAAACAATACTATATCAAAATTCCTTATTGACAGAAAGCATACAACATTGGTTAAGTGTCTGTAACGATTTTCAGAATCCTTTATGTAGGCCAGCTCTTGATATTGACTACGAAGTTTATGGAGCGGGTGAAGGTGAACTGGCGTGGTTAGATGAAGAGATCTGGATTGTAACTAAAAATAAAAAGGCTATGCCCGCAGGTTATATCTTAATAAACAAAATTTACGGGCAAATCATAAAGCAAGGATACGCGATAAGTCATTTGAAATTTTTGATAAATGATGGCTGTGAGCAAAAGAAAATAAGCTTTACATCAATTCCTGCGAACCCGGTTCAGTGTGAAGATGATCATTTGAAAACCGATCGTGTTATTATTCTCATAAATGCAAGAATACAAATTTCACCGGCTTTACTTCAGCAAACAATAGAACAAGCGATTGATGAAACAGAGATGGAAACAAAATGCAAGATTATCGAAAATAGCCTTTCAGTTTTTCAGCCAGGTTTCCCTCGTCCCACGCATAGGATAACAGGATAAGAAATGGTATAATACTGAAGAATAGTTGGTAAAATCCTTTGTGATCGTTACTGGATAAGGGTTTGAAAGAAGTTTAGTGAAAAAGGTTTCATTGAACTTTTATTCGCTCTTAATTATCGCTTCCATTAAAATATTTGGTAACGCCCTACGTCATAACTTGCATTGTTAGTTCCGTCATCATAGTCGAAATGAATTTCACCCGTATTTTTCGCGAACCAGCGTTGATCGGTTTCCAACGGAGTTGGAGAGCCGGCTATGAAGAATTCGTATTTTACTTTAATCACGTCTGGAAAATTAAAAGTGCCAATCGTCACGGGAACAGCACTAGCCAAAATGGTCATTTTCATGTAGCCAGAAAACGGCACACCGGATATGGAGCCGGACACATTTGGAGATTGCCATGTGGTACCTGCGGGGACGTTGTCTTTAAGAAAGATAAATTCGCCATCGACAGGTTGATCAAATGGAATATAGTTGCTGTAGTTAATGTACTGAAAATAATCACTGCCCGCCTTGCGATAATATGAAGAGTCGGGAACACCAGATGCAGGCACGTAGTCCGATGTTATTGTTGAATAGGTATTGCCGATAATGTTGGGAGAATAGTTGATCACAACAGAGGCCAATGAATCTGAAGAAGTGCCGCCAACAAGACTATACACCCAATTAGAGTTGATAGTCACAGGAAAATAGTCACCTGAAGGAGCAACGCCAGGCATAAAAGTAATATCGAAACTGCAGGAACTACCCCCAAAAGCTAAAGTGAACGTGTGTTTACCTGAGCTTGTTGGAGTGCCCATTCCGAGGAGCGTAACAGATTGCACACCGGTGGCTAAAAAAGTTCCTGTAGCTGTAAAGAAAACACCGTTCACTGAGTTAGTGGTTATACTATAGTTGCCCACTGAAGTGACATTTACCTGTATCTCAACAGAATTAAAAGGTGAAAAAAGAATGCCTTGTTGATAAGTTCCTTTCAATGTAAATGGAGTACAATTTCCTCCACCTCCACCTAGAGTACCTATTGCTGCTGTACCGTAAATAACTGAGAATCCACATTGACTGGAGCCATAAGTAATTGCATAATCAAACCCACCTCCACTTGCAGGAGTGCCACTTCCAATGAGTGTAACGGTTTGTTGTCCAGTTGTTGAAAAGTTTCCGCTTGCTGAGAAAGTGACACCATTTACGATATTAGAAGAGATGGAGTAAGATCCGATTTTGGTTACGACAACGCTAAGTTCTGCGGTGTTCGAGCCATCCAGTGCTGTGCCCGGAGTGTATGTTCCATTCAAAGTAACTGGCTTACACAAGCCAGCATCATCGCCCAACGTTCCTTCCGATATCGCGCCCCCTCCTGCCATAATTATGGGCGAACTAAATTTCCCTTGAGTTAATTGCACATCATTGCCGGAAGCATCAAGAGCAGAACCTGAAAAACTACCGCTTATTTGATTATTACTAAACGAAGTAATAGTGACAACGAATTCTCCTATTAACTGATTGGCCCGGTATAGTTGGTTTGCTGCTGAAGCGTAATCAAAAGTTGTTTGAAACAAAGATGCTTTATAGATTCCTGTTGCAAAATTGCTTGCATAAAGAACCAGGTTAAATGTTTGAGTTCCGTCTAATGATTTCCCTATAAGATGTAGCTCGGGAGTTGAACCTGGATTTGAGATAAAAGCGGTATCCATATTTCCCTGGAATAAAGTTCCTCCGTCTCTAAATTCCCAGGTGCCCTTCTGAGCAAAGCCCCGCCCTCCTTCAACACTATATTCCTTTTGACAACTGCTAAAGAATAGTACGGACAGTAGAAAGTAAAATGCAATTTTGCCTGTTTTCATAAACGGAATTTTATTTCATTGAGTAACCAGTCTTCTATGAGATCTGCATTTTATCGTTCACGATTGTTTTGCTGTCTACAGTTTCCTGTGAAGCCGGCTTTGCGGAGGTCTTAAAAAATTTTTTCTGAAAAACAAGGATCGCAATGATACCTGTTGAAATGGATGCATCCGCAATATTAAAGATCGGCCTGAAGAATTCAAATTCCTCACCTCCCCAAACAGGAATCCAGGAGGGGAAATGAGTGTCGCGTATTATGGGGAAATAGAGCATGTCTACAACTTTTCCATGCAAAAAACCTGCATACCCGTGGGCAGGAAATATCTTCGCAACATTGTAAGTATTGATACTGCTCTCTTCAAAAAACAGCCCGTAGAACATGCTATCTATCAGGTTGCCAAGAGCGCCGGAAAAGATCAATGCGGCACAAATTATAAATCCGGGATGATACTTCTTTTCGATAATCTTTGTAAGGTAGTACACGCCAAAAACTACGGCAACAAGTCGGAATAAAGTCAAAATCATTTTACCCCATTCGCCTCCAAATTTCCAACCATATGCCATTCCTTCATTCTCTATAAAATACAGCCTGAACCAATTTCCGATTATAGCATGGGATTCACCAGCGTGAAAATGTGTTTTTATGTAAATTTTGAGTGCCTGGTCAGCCAATACCACAAGGCAGATTATAAAAAAAACCGTTCTTCCTTTCACGTAATAATTGAATTTTATACTAAAATTTTAGAGATTGACAAAGATAGCAAAATTGAGATTGGTCATAAATCGGTTACGTTAATAATTGCATAATGAAGTTCCGGAAAGTAACGGTTAAGATACACCTGATATTGCCGGAATCTTCTGCTTCAGCGACATTGGAAGTCCTTGCTATTCTTCAAAATAAACCCTCTTCACGCGTTGGGAAATGCCGGTCATTATTTCGTAGGGTATCGTATTCGCCCATTTCGCAAGTATTGGGAGAGGTAGTTTTTCTCCAAAAACAATTACGGAATCTCCTTCGTGCACACCGTGCAAATCCGTAATGTCTAACATTGTCATGTCCATACAAACATTACCCACGACAGGAACAAGTTTATCCTGCACCAGCATTTTCCCCATCCCATTCCCGAGGCTTCTCGGATAGCCATCTGCATAACCAATCCGGACCGTTGCGATGATGCTTTCCCTGTGAAGCTTTGCATTTCTTCCATATCCAACGGTATCTCCTGCCTTCACATTTTTTATTTGAGAAATGGTGGTGGTAAGAGTGGTCACGTTACATAGCTTTTTTTGCACTCTGCTGTTATGATCAATTCCGTATAAACCTATTCCCAGGCGGGCCATGTCCATCCCCGCGTTGCGATGGCGACTAATAGCAGACGTGTTAGCAACATGACTATAAAAATCATACTTCAACGCTGATTTAATTGACGTGGTGCATTCCTTAAAAACTTTTATTTGATATTTAGTAAACACGTCCTGCTTCGCATCTTCGCTTGCCACAAGGTGAGTAAACACTGATTTTATTGCGAAAGGAATACTCCCAGATAGGATTGATATTAATTCAGGCAAATCCTCTTTTGTGAAACCAAGCCTGTGCATTCCTGTATCAATCTTGAGGTGAACCGGGTAATTCATCACTCCATTTGATTTTAGAAAATTTTCAAAATCACGCAACATCGAAAATGAAAAAATTTCGGGCTCAAGCATATAGTTTATAAGTGACGCGAAAGCGGTTGTTTCCACGTTCATAACCATGATTGGAATACTAATGCCAGCCTTCCTCAATTCAACACCTTCATCAGTATATGCCACGGCGAGATAATCGATGCTGTGGTATTCAAGTACCGAAGCAATCTCATGGCTTCCACTTCCATAACTAAAGGCTTTCACCATTGCCATCAGTTTTGTGGAAGATGGCAGCAATTGCTTGTAGTATTTAAGATTGTGGACAATAGCTTTCAGATCTATAGATAGTATCGTTTGATGAACCTTCTGTTCGAGAACTGACACTATTTGTTCAAAGCCAAAAGACCTGGCACCCTTCACTAAAATATTTTGATCATGAAACTGAAGCGTTGCAAGATCTTTTAGAAATTCGCCCACAGAATGATAGAAATGACAACTCTTTATGGAAGAGAATAGTTTCTTGCTTGCAAATATTTCAGGACCTATTCCTATAAACTGATCAACTTTTTTCTGGATCAACAAGGATGCGACTTCTGAGTAAAGTACTTCAGAGTTCCGTCCTGATTGCAATACATCAGAAAGGATAACTGTATATTTTTTATGTTGTTTTTGGTGAATGAGAAAGTTCAAACCAATACTCAAAGAATAAAGGTCATTGCTATAACTGTCATTAATAATCGTGCAATTATTCAAGCCATGTTTAAGCTCTAACCGCATCGAGATGGGATAGAGCGAAGCGAATTTTTGGACGACTTCTTTATCGTCTTTTTTTAACAGGATCAAAACTGCCCAGCATGTGATAGCATTTTCAATTGAAGCCTCATCCGCAAAAGGAATTTGGATAGAATGTGTCTCGCGATTATAGATTCCCGTGATGATCGTTGTATTTGCTTTCTTAGCAATAGACGTGATCTGCAAATCATTACCTGCCGCTTTGCCCCAGGAAAATAACTCGAGGGCGGGCTTTGTCTGCAAAAGATTTTTTTTGAATTCTGAAACTTCTTTTTCTACCAAAGCGTTATCTGAACAGTACACAAGAAACGTGG
>JBDSGZ010000185.1:0-3938 GCA_039918735.1 Ginsengibacter sp. | reverse complement strand
CTTGAGTTTTATCTTCGCATTCTCAAAAATGCTGAACTTCGAACGAAGGTGTATTGGAACCATGGCGGAGCCTGCTTTACAGAGCAGATGGAAAATTACGGACTTCCTGATTTTGCAGAATATTGGCCGGACAGACCTGCCGAACTTGACAAAGGAGTTGAATACAATCCGTGGCTTGAATATCTTTGGGATACCTCTCTCGAGTTTTGCCTGATGATGCTGGAAGAGCAACGATACACGGGCAAAGACATTAGTGAGAAAATCCCCTTCATTGAAAGCTGTCTTCAATTTTTTGATGAACACTATCAGTATCTCGCTCGGAAAAGAGGCACAAAAATTTTTGACGAAAACGGAGACCTTGTGCTGTATCCCGGTTCGGCTGCAGAAACGTTTAAGATGGCCTACAATTCCAGTTCGACCATCGCTGCATTAGAAACAATTTCCAAACGCTTGCTGGAATTACCCGAAGGATATTTGAGCAAAGGAGAGATTAAGAAATGGACAGAGTTTATGAATCGCATTCCTGCGATTAGTTATCAATCGTTCAACGGTCACACCACCATCGCCCCGGCTAAACTCTGGTCGAGGATCAACAATGTAGAATCTCCGCAACTCTATCCTGTATATCCATGGGGAATATTTGGCCTCGGGGAACCTGGTCTGGATACGGCTCTTAATACATGGAAGTATGATACGACAGTAATAAAGTTCAGAAGCCATGTGGGTTGGAAACAGGATAATATTTTTGCCGCACGACTGGGTTTGACGGATGAAGCCTGGAGGCTCACCTCATTAAAATTAAAAAATTCCGAAAGGCGTTTTCCCGCCTTTTGGGGCCCTGGCTTTGATTGGACGCCGGATCATAATTGGGGTGGCAGCGGCCTTATCGGAATGCAGGAAATGCTAATGCAGGTGGACGATAGAAAGATCTTCTTATTTCCGTCATGGCCTAAAAATATTGATGTTCACTTCAAACTTTGCGCTCCGTATAACACGACTGTAGAAGCTGAATTAAAGAACGGGAAAATCCTTTCTCTGAAAGTGATTCCTGAAGAACGGACAAAAGATGTAAAAGTAATGCTGTAATAATACAACCAGAAGTAGAAAAATTATTTTCCTTTCATGCTATCTGCCTCCATAAAAAATCCCGGCATCAACATGTAGAAATAAAAACTTCGAAACCATAATGATTTCGAAGTTTTTTTCAATTCTGAAATCAGAAGCCTTCACTATTGAATTGTACCGTTCTGAATAAATTTAATCGCCACTTGTTGCGCTGCGTCAGTCGCATTCGGCATTCCGACCAGCAGAATGGTATAAACCTTCCCTTGTTCCACTGTGATGTCACGTGTTGCATTGATGGCGGTATCGCTCACGACGCTTATCGCAATGGTACCCGGCGAAACGCCTTTAAAATTAGAAACTGTTTTAAAAGGAGCGGCCGTATTAAACACATCGTTACCCGTAGAAGTGACATCTACCATCGGCTGTCTAACCGAATCAGGAATAGCATTTATGTAACGGATGAAAGCCTGACCCGTTCCTGATGGCAGACTGTCAAGATTATCTTTTACAATTAAGTTATTATAATTACCGTTGCTTCCCACGAAAAACATAGAATAGTAGGTACTATCATCGAAAGTTTGATTAGTACTTAATAAGGTAGTTCCCGAAAAATAAGCAAATGTTGTTACCACGCGATTACCAGTGTACACACTATTATAAACCCCTGAAAAATTTGTATACGCTAAAGGAGCAGCCGTAAGATTATTTCCGTCCAATTTAACGCCAATGGCGTCTTGATCAGGAGCAAGATTAAAGGTCATTAGTCCGGCCGCCGGTGTTCTTGTTATATCCTTGTGTTTATTACACGCAGCGAATACAACACTTAGTGATAATACCGCGATAAATGCACGAAGATTGTGCTTTGCAAAAAAATATTTCATTTTCATAATTACAATTTTCATAGTTACAAATAATTAAAAATCCATTGATAGTTTTCAATGCACTGGGTTGAAAAAATTATGCCAAGCAGCATAAAGTGCGAATCAATGTTCCTTCGTTTTGAATTCTTAACACAACTTTTTTTTGTAGAATGTGATCAACAAAAGGTGGGAATTTAAATCCATGAGCGGCCAGGCGTACTGCAACCAGCGATGTAATTTACTTTTGAGAAACGTCTTAAACGTGCATTGCATTTAACGATTCTTTGTAAATCAGCAGAACTATCTTTGGATACTTAGTTTCTAATTCCACTTCCCAAAGAGCTCATGCGTATTCTAATTCTTACAATCGTTTCAACTCTTGTTTCACTCTGTGCAGCATCTCAAAAAGTGCACTTAGATCTTTTTGCAGGAGTTGCAAATTACCAGGGAGATTTGCAGGACAAGCGATTCACTTTTTCTCAATCGCATCTTGCGGGTGGAGTTGGCCTTTCCTATGATTTTACAAAGCATATATCGGCCCGTGCAGGCTTCATGATTTCTTCACTTTCAGGCGATGATCAATTAGGCAGGAACCAGGCGCGTAATCTTGATTTTAAAACAAAGCTTTCAGAGGTTAACCTGGCCTTGCAATATGACATTACAGCCCTTGGCGAGCATCTTCTTACTCCCTACGTTTTTGGGGGGATTGCGATTTATCACTTCAATCCATACACTTATGATACATCGGGAAACAAGTTTTATTTGCAGCCTCTTAGCACCGAAGGAGAAGATTTCGTACAAGGAGTCAGCAATTATAAACTTACGCAGCTAGCCATCCCTTTTGGTGCAGGCGTGAAACTTTCATTGTCGGAAAATTTAAGTGTTGGCCTTGAATTGGGAATAAGAAAATTATTTACAGATAAGATAGACGACCTGAGTTCCACCTATGTAGATGAGACTCTCCTCCTGGCTAATCGGGGGCCAAAGGCAGTTGAGCTGGCATACCGTGGCGGCGAATTAAAGAACGGAGGCATCTATCCTCCAGCAGGCACGCTGCGCGGTGGCGCTAAAAATAAAGACTGGTATTATTTCACAGGATTTAGAGCATCTCTCACTCTTTTTAATGGAGGTATTGGTGGTGGAGGGAAGCATTCAAAATATGGTTGCCCGGTAAATGTCTCCGGAAATCTCTGACACATCATTTCACACTCTTTCAGAAAATTAATCTTCTGTTTTCACAGTCTATAGAATCGATCGATCCATAGTCTCGAGATACTCTGAGCACGATTCCGTCTTAAGTTCTGGCTTACCTTTACGTTCCTATGGCTTATAAAAATTTAGCAGATTTTATCGATGTTCTTGAGAAAGAAGGTGAACTGATCAGGATAAAAGAGTTTGTTGATCCGAAACTTGAAATTGCAGAAATTACAGACCGCATCAGCAAAAACAATAATGGAGGTAAGGCATTGCTTTTTGAAAACACAGGATATGAATTTCCTGTGCTGATGAATGCATATGGCAGCGAAAAGAGAATGTGTCTTGCGCTTGGTGTAGATAATCTGAATGATGTCGCCAGGGATATAGAAAATCTTTTTCATCTCTTATCTTCCCCGAAAGAAAGCATTCTTGATAAATTAAAATTGCTGCCAAAGCTTGGTCAGTTTGCAAGTTGGATGCCTAAAGTAATAAACAAAAAAGGTGACTGCCAGCAAGTGGTGATGCAAGATCCTGACATAACAAAACTTCCGGTAATAACCTGCTGGCCAAAAGATGGAGGACCTTTTGTAACGCTGCCCGTCATTCACACAAAAGACCCGAACAATAATTCCCGAAATGTCGGCATGTATCGCATGCAGGTTTTTGGACCAACTCTTACTGGCATGCATTGGCACAGGCACAAAGTCTCTGCAAAACATTTCAATGAATATAAAAAACTCAACAAGCGAATGCCTGTAGCCGTTAGTCTTGGGGGTGATCCTGTGTATGCCTACGCAGCCACAGCCCCGCTGCCCG
>JBDSGZ010000184.1:0-9522 GCA_039918735.1 Ginsengibacter sp. | reverse complement strand
CAACAACGGAGGTAGCATTTACGCCGATAAGTGAAGTTTTGAATTTCTCAAAAAATGACTGGGAAGAATTGACAGAAGAATCTTTTAAAATCATTTTTAAAAATTCACCATTGAAGCGGTCTAAGTTTGCAGGTATCAAAAGAAATTTAAAATTCCTGGGGTGAAATATGTCCCTGCGAAATATCAACGCCGACTTTTAATACAATCCTGAGAAGCTATTTATGAAATGCCATATTCAAGTGGACACTGACAAACACGGCATGAACTTAGGGCATCAATTCTATTAATTATGAATTTAACTGAAAAAGACCAGCGCTACATTTGGCACCCCTACACTCATCAGAAAGATCGTCTGCCGGCCATTCCAATCGTCCGTGGAGAAAAAGCAGTCCTGTTTGATGAAGATGGCAATTCCTATATCGATGCTATTAGCAGTTGGTGGGTAAACATTCATGGTCATGGAAATAAGTTTATTGCAAAAGAAATTTTTAAACAAGCAAAAAAACTTCAACAGGTGATCTTCACAGGGTTTACGCATCAGCCGGCTGTTGAGCTTGCAGAAAAACTCATAAAAGTCCTACCCGGTAATTTTTCAAAAATCTTTTATAGCGATAACGGATCCACCGCAACTGAAGTTGCTATCAAAATGGGATTGCAATATTGGGTGAACAAAGGCGATACTCATCGAAATAAAATTCTGGCATTTCACGATGCTTACCATGGGGATACTTTTGGAGCAATGAGTATTAGCGAACGAGGCACTTATACTGTGGCCTTCCGGGACAAACTATTTGAAGTGATTTCTATCGATACTCCAAATTCTAAAAACATAGAAACCATAAAGGAAAAAATCTCAGGCTTCAAAAATGAAATAGCCTGTTTCATTTACGAGCCATTGCTACAGGGAGCAGGTGGCATGAGAATGTATCAGCCGAAAGATTTAAATCTTCTCTTGTCTTTTTTAAAAAAGGAAAAAATTATTTGTATTGCAGATGAAGTGCTCACAGGATTTTATCGCACAGGAAAATTCTTTGCGGGGGATTATCTTTCAGAGAAAGCAGATATCATTTGTCTGAGTAAAGCACTGACAGGCGGAACGATGGCAATGGGCATTACAGCTTGTTCAGAAAAAATTTATGCGGCCTTCGTGAGTGATGACAAAACAAAAACATTATTTCACGGTCATTCATTTACTGCCAATCCACTCGCCTGCACGGCAGCATTGGCCAGCCTGGAATTACTTCAGAAAAAAAGTTGTTTAAAAGCCATTGGAAAACTTGTCTATCTGCAGCGATCTTATGCATCGCGGCTGGAAATCTTTGCCCGGCAAAAGATCATAAAAAATATACGGCATCTTGGGACCATTACTGCATTTGAGATCATCACTGATGAGCATGATGGTTATCTCCATAATATTTCCAATGCCTTCACTGGCTTTTGCCTGGAACAGGGAATTTACTTGCGTTCGATGGGTAACACAGTTTATGTGATGCCACCTTATTGCATAACAAAAAAACAACTGAAGAAAACTTATCGTGCTATTGAAGATTTTTTGAACACCCTTCGTTCTTAGCAGA
Source organism: Ginsengibacter sp. (assembly GCA_039918735.1). GTDB lineage: Bacteria > Bacteroidota > Bacteroidia > Chitinophagales > Chitinophagaceae > Ginsengibacter. The sequence goes on along the minus strand of JBDSGZ010000184.1, from coordinate 7,945 downwards.
ATTGAAAAATCAATTTATCCTTATTCCCACTTAAACACTTTTATTGCTATTGCATACACAACGATTCCCCAAAGCAATAAAATTCCAATTTCCATTTTCACATCCCACAAGTTTTTTCCTTCAAACGCAACTTCACGAAGAGCAATATTTAAATGCGTAAGCGGTAACGCTTTCGATATGGGTTGCAGCCACGCAGGGAAAACATCAATCGAAAAAAAAGTACCCCCAATAAGGAATTGAGGGAGGGTAATAATATTTGAGAGTGGAGGTATGGTGGCGTCATTCTTTGCGATACCACTTACGATAAAACCAAATCCCATAAAAACGATCAGGCCAATGAAGCTTAACACCAGCATTTCTAAAAAAGTCTCAAAACCATGAATCAATGTAAAATCAAAGAAATAATGTCCCATGAGAATTATGACGATGGTAGTCAGCATCTGAAATATAACTCTACTAAACATTTCCCCGAGAAGAATGTAAGTCCTGCTAACGGGAGTAGCGAAAAATCTTTTCAAAACAAGCGTATTGCGCAAATTGAAAAACACGAACGCCACACCGAACACTCCGGAAGCAAGCAATGCAAATCCGAGTTGTCCCGGTAAAATAAAATCGATCGTTTTATACTCCCTGATTTCATCGATGTCTCTATCATGATCAAAATCAAATTTCACATACTCAGGCCGGTCCTTATAGTAATGATTGCTTACATTATTAATAAGGCTCTCCATGAATGTCTTTAACTGCGGCCAGGTCTCATTACTCGAAGTAGTACTCTTTAATGAAAAAGCATAGGGAGGATTTCCTCCAGGATTTTTTTGAATATTAATAATTCCTGCAATCTTGCCGCTTTGCTGAGACTCGAAAAGTGATTCTTTATCGGCGAATCTGATTATCCTTATCTCATGGGAATTCTTAATAGCATCAAACAAAATATTATTCGTGTCAATATTGTCAGCCAGGGCAACTTTATAAGTGGTTCCGCTGCCACTGTTTCCTATAAAACCGAACACGAGAATAAAGATGAAAGGAAAAGCAAAACCAAAGACTACAGAAGAAGGGCTTCGGAAAATAGAACGTAAGCTGGCTTTAGCAATAGCGACCATCGCCCTTACCTGGCTATATTTCTTCATGAAGAAAAGTAAATTTAGGTAGCAAAACTAAGCGTAAAGCTTAATAAAAAATAAAGAAGAAGAATCGTAAACTTTTTTGCACTTCAAATTCTTAGTCACTAAGCAAAAATATTCCAACACCCGATAGATACTGTGATATTACGATTACACTGCCGAGCTATAGTGATGCAATCTCCCGTTATTATGAGCAATGCCTTCTACTTTTTGGGTGATGATTGTAAAAAATTCATTTTCCATTTACCGTCGACTTTTTTAAAAGTTGCACTTTCCAACCATTCTATTTTCATTACTGTCGTATCATTAAATATCAGATCGCCATGGTTGGTGTAGTTCATGCTACCAGATTTGGTGTCAATAGTTATATTTAAGTTGTCAAACTTATACTTTCCTGTGAGCTTGGAGATGCCGTTCCTTATGTTGAACATGTTCTCATTATTCAAAACTTCTCCATCTTCATACAATACAAAATCAGCCGTAGTCAGGTCCTTCATCCTTTGAAAGTCTTTTGCGACAAATCCATCAAAATAGCCCACCAACACCTTCGTTAATTCTTCGGGATCGTCGGTCTTATTTTGTTCACAGGAGCTAAGTAAGACGGCTTGTGTAAAAAAAAGAATGAATAACCTGCGCATTGATTTTAGTTTGGGTTTGTGTATGAATTCGGTTCGGGGCGATTTCAAATTTAAATTTTCCTTTCATCAAAAATAAAAATTTTAATGAAATCCAATCGCATCGCAGCAATTATCAGAAAATCGTTAGTATTGAACTTCTGACTCAAAAATAATTTAGTGAACCACATTTATATTCTTACCGGGGGTAACCTTGGAAACAAGATGGCCAATTTGAAGAAAGCAACGCAGATCCTGGAAAACGAAGTTGGGCAAATTGTAAAGTCATCGTCAATTTATAAAACCGCGGCGTGGGGAAATACTGATCAGCCCGATTTTTACAACCAGGTCCACATTATCAAAACAAGCCTCGCACCAGATCAACTGATGGAAACAATTTTACAGATTGAAGAGACAATGGGAAGAGTTCGAACAAAAAAAAATGCAGCGAGAATTATCGACATCGATATTCTTTTTTATAACGACGAAATAATCAACGAGCCGGGACTTACTATACCACATCCGGAGATCCCCAACAGGCGCTTTGTCCTGGAACCGCTCAATGAAATTGCACCCGATTTTGTGCATCCTTCATTAAAGAAAAAAATAACAGAGTTGTTGCACACATCTACGGATACATTAAAGGTGACACCGGTAAAGGTTTCCTGAGGATATCGATTAACTTCAAAAGGAAACGTGCATTTCATTTAATTTTGTTCAACTCCCGGTCGTTATTTTTGATTAGCAGTTTTTAAAAAATAACCCGTCGAAGATTCTAAAGTTGTGGGGCCGGCTGTGTCAGACGATTCATTACCATGAAATATAATTTCATAACCATTGAAGGAAATATTGGTGCAGGCAAAACAACCCTGGCCCATTTGCTCAGCAAGCGCCTGAATGCAAGATTGATCTTAGAGCAATTCGCAGATAATCCTTTTCTTCCGAAGTTTTATGAAAATAAGCAGCAGTATGCATTTCCTCTCGAGCTGTTCTTTATGGCAGAAAGATATAAGCAACTAAAGGATCTGTTGCAAACAAAGGACATGTTTCAAAATATCACAATTTCAGACTATCTGTTTACAAAGTGCCTGCTCTTTGCCAAAGTAAATTTGCCCGATGAAGAATTTTTGTTGTATCAAAAATTGTTTGACATAATAAATCCCCAGCTCATTCAGCCCGATCTGCTGATATACCTGCATGCACCGATAGATAAACTGAAAAAAAATATCAGGAAAAGAAACCGCAGTTACGAGCAGGGCATTACATCAGAATACCTATTTGCTCTACAGGAAACTTATACGCAATACATAAAACAACACAATGTGAAAACGTTGATCATAGACGCTTCTTCTGCAGATTTTTTAGGGAACGAAAAACATCTTGATGCAGTGGTGGACGCACTGGGAAAGGATTATACTGAGGGTCAGCACTATTTAACGCTCCCCTAAAAAAGTGACTAAATGATTCCAGGAAAGAATGACCCTTTTATTTCTGTGCGAATAGCTGAATATCGTAACCTATTGCAAGGTCGTTTCATTTTTATAATGGGTCTTCGAATGCTGGCAACCGTCGTTGGCTGGTGGATATACGAGTTGACAAACGATCCGTTTGCCATTGGGCTTGTGGGGCTATCTGAAGTGATACCCGCGGTTTCCCTGGCTCTATATGCAGGTCACGTAATTGATCAAAGCGAAAAAAAACAACTCATGCTGCGTGGTGTATTTCTCTATTTCCTTGCGGTTGGTTTGTTGATTTTTATTTCCAGCGGTTTTGTTGCTGCACGCCTCAGCAATCACTGGATTGCAATCTGTATTTACGCAGTTATCTTTTCAACCGGCATTATTCGTGCCTTCGTGGGTCCAATCTTTGGAGCACTGATCGCTTATATTGTTCCGCGACATGATTTACAAAATGCAACAACATGGAGCCAGGGAACATGGCTTTCAGCATCGGTAAGCGGGCATGCGGCGGGAGGCTTTTTAATTGCTATTGTAGGAATCACCGGAACGCTGGGAGTGATTAGCGTCTGTGTTCTCGGTGGCTTACTATTTTTATCGAGAATAAAACCAAAACCTACGTCAAACATAAAAGGAGCGGTCCGCACAATGGCCAGTGTAAAAGAAGGATTGCGATTTGTATTTCACACCAAAGAACTTCTTGGTGCTTTTTCATTGGATCTTTTTGCTGTGTTATTTGGTGGAGCGGTTGCTCTTATACCAATTTACGCCCGTGACATTTTGAAGGTGGGCCCGGAAGGATTTGGTTTTCTGAATGGAGCGTCAGACCTTGGCTCAATCATTATCGTGATCATCCTCACATTGTTTCCTCCGAAAAGACACCAGGGTAGAAAAATGCTATTGGCCGTTGGAGGTTTTGGCATCTGCATCATCATCTTCGGTATTTCAAAAATCTTTTTCCTGTCATTTATTGCCCTATTGATTGCAGGCATGCTGGATGGGATAAGCGTAGTGGTGAGAGGAACCATTACACAACTGAAAACTCCTGACCACATGCGGGGCAGAGTCATCAGCGTGAGCTCCATGTTTGTAAACTCCAGCAATGAACTTGGACAATTTGAAAGTGGCGTAACTGCAAAACTTTTCGGAACCATACCGGCAGTGATCTTTGGAGGAAGTATGACGTTGCTGGTGGTATTCATTACCTGGCTAAAAGCTCCCAGCCTGCGTGACATGGAATATTAGCTTTTTCCAGAACTTACGCATCGTTTCTGCGCTTCTATTTCAACCTTCCATTTCAAACATCACTTTTTATCTAAGTGGCTCAGAATAATAGAGCGATGAATATTAAAAAAACTACGAATCACTCACTAATGGCGCAAAAAATATTTTATGCATTTATTATTGCCACAAAGTCTTTTGTATAAAAAAGTTTCGTGAAATTTATCCCATGAAAAGAAGATTAATTTTATTAAACTTACTGTTTGTACTTAGTCTGCAAAGTATTGCCCAGCAGCCAAAAATAATTCCGGGCGCCGAAAGGATGGATGTGTACCTGCCGATGCTAAAAGGCAAGAGCGTAGCCGTTTTTGCAAATCAAACTTCTACAGTCCACAACAACAACCTTGTAGACACGCTTCAAAAAAGTGGAATTAATGTTGTGAAAATTTTTGGTCCTGAACATGGGTTCAGGGGGACGGTGAACGACGGTGAAAGTGTAGAAAATTTTGTAGATCCAAAAACAGGAATAAAGGTAATCAGCCTCTACGGAAAGCATTACAAACCATCAAAAGAAGATCTCGCGGATGTGGATATTCTGATCTTCGATATCCAGGATGTGGGAACTCGATTTTACACTTACATTTCCTCGCTTGAGTATTATATGGAAGCAGCCTTTGAAAACTCAAAACCGCTGATGATCCTCGACAGGCCCAATCCAAATGGCTTCTATGTAGATGGACCGGTGCTTGATCCAAAATTTAAAAGTTTTGTCGGAAGGGAAGCAGTGCCCATAGTATACGGCATGACAATCGGTGAATACGCGTCGATGGTCGCTGGCGAAAAATGGCTGAGCAGCGATGCAAACAAAAAGTTTGCGTATTATCGCACTGCTAAAAACTCACAGGACACACCATTTCATTTTCTTGTTATCAAATGTTTGAATTATAACCATGATAGCAAATATGTTTTACCGGTAAAACCGTCTCCAAACCTGCCGTCGATGCAATCAATTTACTGGTATCCTTCCACCTGTTTTTTTGAAGGGACTATTTTGAGCGAAGGACGCGGAACGGATAAACCGTTCCAGCTTTTTGGACATCCATCGCTTCCAAAAAACCTGATCTCGTTTGTACCACAGAGCAGAGAAGGCGCAACGGAACCCAGGTTCAAAGGTGTGGCTTGTTATGGCTGGGATATTTCGGGATCTCCGGAAGAAGTCTTACAAAAGGTTGACAAGAGGATACAACTTAAATGGCTCATTCAAGCTTATAAATTATTTCCAGATAAAAAGAATTTCTTTCTGAAAACAAGTCACTTCAATCACCTCGCAGGAAACAGTACCCTGATGCAACAAATAAAAGACGGAGTTAGTGAAGCAGCCATTAGAAAAAGCTGGGCGCCTGCTTTAAGTGATTTTAAAAAGATGAGAAGAAAATATCTTCTATATAAAGATTTTAAATAAAAATCAAAATAGACTTTTGGAGGAATAGACTTTTTTTAAAAATGATTTACACGTCCGCATGAAAAAACTTCGTATCGTCTTTATGGGGACACCTGACTTTGCAGTGCCTTCTTTGCAGAAGTTGCTGGATGCAGGTTATGATATAGCAGCAGTTGTTACCGCACCTGATAAACCCGCCGGTCGCGGCATGAAAATGTTTGGCAGCGCTGTGAAAGATTTTGCAGTGTCCAGGAATCTAAAAATTCTTCAGCCTGAAAAATTAAAGAACCTGGATTTTTTGTCTGAATTAAAATCGCTGAAGGCAGACCTGCAAGTGGTTGTTGCATTTCGCATGCTTCCCGAAGTGGTTTGGAACATGCCGCCCATGGGGACCGTCAATCTTCATGGTTCCCTGCTTCCACAATACAGGGGCGCAGCACCGGTGAACAGGGTGATCATGAACAGCGAAACAGAAACTGGAGTCACCACTTTTAAACTCCAGCATGAAATAGACACCGGACACATTTTGCTACAGGAAAAAATAAAAATAGGAGACTCGGAAACTGCCGGTGAATTGCATGACCGGATGAAAGTTGTGGGTGCCGGATTATTGCTTCGTACTATAGATGGACTCGCTGAAGGTAGCCTTGAAGAGACACCTCAATCAAATCTTGTTTTGATGTCTGGAGATTTGGAACTTCATTATGCACCAAAAATTTCGACTGAAACATGCGAAATAGTATGGGAGAAAAATGTCAGTGACATTTATAATTTAGTTCGGGGACTTTCACCCCATCCAACTGCTTTTACTTTTTTGAATGGTAAAAAGCTAAAAATTTTTAAGGCTGAAAAAGAATATGGGAAGCCTGCGGAAAAGCCGGGCGAACGCCTGACTGATAATAAATCCTATTTAAAATTTAGCTGTAATAACGGGTACCTGCACCTGAAAGAGCTCCAGCTGGAGGGAAAGAAAAAAATGAATATTGAAGACTTTTTGAGAGGCTGGAGAAATTGATTTATACTCTCTTCATGGCCGGCTAATTTTTCGCAAAAGTTAAAGCACAGTCAAATGGAGCGCCCGTCGCTCCTAACTCTTCTGCAGCAGAATTGCTGACAATTACCGATAAGCCTTCGTTCTGTCTTATTTCCGGAATTGCATCTAACACTTTTGCAAAGACGCTTTTGCCTGTTGGGCTATAAGTAATTTTTATAATGCTGCCGGGCGAGGCTTGGTTGTTAAAACAATAGTATTTGCCATCCTGCCAGCCGCTTGTAGATTTAAAAACTCCCGCACTGCCACTTACATCAGCGACAGATCTATTCGATACCTGTTCGTCAAATATTTTTTTAAAATAGCCTCCTGAGAAATTAGTATTGTTCTTTGTTTTTACCTGTGTAAGCACTGTAGTGGGCTCCTGGAGTTTAGACTCTGTCACGGTTTCGCTATCCGTTTTGTCTACCAAAGGATTTTCCAGGGCCGGTGTAGTTGCTGAAGAAACTTCGGCCTTCTGGGTATCAACTTTTTCTTCTGGCTCAACGACTTTTGCAGTTTGATCTTTAGCATCAGTTTGGTCCCCGGCGAGATAGGACTGATTCTTATTGACTTTTAAAAATCCAACAATTAATGGGGTGCCGATCGCCACATCGTCCGAGTGAAGATGGTTCCAAATTTTAAGAGAATTTATTGGCACCTTGTTAAAATTAGCGCTTAGTCTGAACAAGGTTTCCTGCGGATCTATGGTATGCAAAAGTGGAACGAGCGCTTCATCAGGAGCTACCGCAGTACTTTGTACGAAGTTAAATTCTGTGAGCGGAATCTTTACCACCTGCCCGACATTCAGGCCATTCTCAAACTGCAAATTGTTGTATGTCGCTATGTCTTTTGGCGCTATGTTGAAAGTTCTGCCTATGCTGTAAAAATTCTCTTTTGGTTTCACCTGGTGATCAATGTAAAGGTTCGGTTCGTCTCCCCTGATCTCAAAAGTGTGTTCCTGGCAAGCCCGGCTCTATTACATCGCCATCCTGTGCCAGCTCGACGATCACGGGCGCGCCAGGATCGAGACCGCACGGCTCCGCGGCCTCGAG